>NZ_JAYGHA010000041.1:5221-41820 GCF_034931405.1 Anabaena sp. UHCC 0451
GGATAGTACAAACAGGCAGGGCATTGTCTGTTGGGCGAGACAGTGTAAGACGGGGATTCCTGCAACTGTTGTTTGAAAGAAAGAATCTCCGCGCTTCTAGGGCGGGGAGTGTGTCAATATCTGAAAACAAGCTCATTTAAAATATACGGAAACGGAGATTCCGTAGGAATCGGGTTTCTTTTTTTGCCAGCGATCATTCAGCACCAAAAGCGGATTGATTCGATCACAGTCGATCCGCTCCGCTTTAGGTCTGATTTTCCTGCCCAGACGGCGATTCAATTATTGCTCTGGAACTTAGAGAAATATCACTTTGAGTCGATGTCTGATCAAATTATTTGATCGCGATGTAGTGAGGAGCGATCTCCTACCTAACTGAATTAGGGAGTCGTAGTTGGGGTAGCAGCTGGGGTAGCATCTGGGGTAGCAGCTGGGGTAGTAGCTGGGGTAGTACCAGTATCAGATGGTTCACCTGCTGCTGGTGTAGTAGCAGCAGGGGTAGTAGTACCACCAGGCTCACCACCACCTTCACAAGCGCCAAGCATGGTAGCCAGACTTAACATGAGAGCCAAACCAAAGATCTTTTTTTTCATAACTCCTCTTTCACCAATAAAGGCAACACAAATATTGCTCCTGTTGAATACGATAGCTTATTTGTTGATTTTTTTTAAATGCTTTCAGATTAGAAATTTAAACGCCGTTTTTTTGAGGTACTCTTTTCGGAGTTAGGGATTGCCTCTGAATGCTCCAAATTGCCATGTTCTTGGATGTATACAATACCCAAGACTTGCTTGATTTGGCGGGGAGCAGAAAAACCTTTAAGCTTTTGCTTTTCAGCTTTTGACAAGCCTAGTTGAAATTTTCATGTTATAAACCGAGTAGTATTAATACAATACTTACTTACTTACTCATTCAGTTAGATGTGTAGCGATCGCCAATAGTCAGTATTGCACTTCCTGGTGGATACAAACTAAGGTTAATTAATGGTGCAGTTCCCTACGAAACTTCTGAAAAGTGTATTAATTTAGTATTAACCGTACCAATTGCTAAATTAATAACTCTAACCGTAGTCACCAAAAAATCCCATCTCAAATACAATATTTACCATTCAAAAAGATTATGACCGTTGTCCGCAAATCAGTTGTTTCTACTAAAAGTTCTTGGTTCAGGAGAACTTCTGCTTCACCTTTGACTCAGCAAAGCTCTGACACTGTGTCGACAAATATACAAGCTGCCTCTATACCATTCAGTCAATCAACGGTAGTACGCCCTAGAAGAAAACGCAATGCCAGTAGAAAATTATCAACTGCTGTGGTCAAAGAGGCAGTAATATCGACCGTAGAAAAAGAATCTAGCCCACAAAAAACCGCAAATCAAAAAGCTGCCAATATTAATGGGCAGTCTAATGGACACTTACCAATGATGTCTACTACTGCGGCTGCACCTATGTGGTTACTACGCTTGCATTCTATTTATCGTTATTCCTCAGTTACAGCATTTTTGTTTGTATCTGCAACATTGGTGATTTATGGTTGGACGGTCTATTCCCAAGAGCGTTGGGGTCAAGCTTACCGCACTATGCAAAGTCTACAACGTGATGAACGTCAGTTGACCACAACCAATGCCACACTGACCAGTAAAATGGCTAAAGAGGCAGAAGAACCAGGCGCAGGTCTAGTATCACCAACTCCAGGGGGAACAATTTTCTTGACACCATCCCACAGTCCTAATTCAGCACCCGCAACTAAAATTCCTAATTCAGAAGTCCAGACCCAAACGTTCTCACCCATGGGATATTAAAATCAACATTGATTGAGAATAGGGAATAGGGAACAGGGAACAGGGAACAGGGAACAGGGAACAGGGAATAGGACAACACCAATGCAGAAGTCGCCAAGTCGAACAAAATTTAGAAATTTGCAGAATTTAGAATTTATAAGGCAGCGGAAGTTTTCCAAACCAGCTGTACCGGGCAATGGTTCTCCTAAAGCTCAAGCTCAAGTGCCAAATATTAAAACTCGACTGTTGATAGTTTGGGCTATTCTGTTTGGTGCTGGCGTGGGTTTGGCTGTTAATTTGTATCGGCTGCAAATTATTGATGGTGCAAAACTCACTCAAAGGGCAAAAAACCAGCAAATGGTGAATTTACGTCCTTTTATGCCCCGTCGTCCAGTGGTTGATCGCAATAACAGTCTATTAGCCATTGATCGTCCAGTATATACTTTGTACGTTCATCCCAAGCTATTTAATAAGTCTAATCAAGAAGTAGCGCAGAAAATTGGACCAATTCTCAACCAGGATGTTAATAAGTTAATTAAAAAATTTGAAAGTAAAAGAAGTGGGATTCTTCTTGCTAATGGCGTTGCCGAAAATATTGCCGATCGCTTGATTTCATTCCGCTTAAATGGCTTGGAGTTCATTCAAAAATATTCCCGTTTCTATCCACAAGATGATTTAGTTGCCGATGTGGTGGGCTATGTTAACCTTGACCGTCGTGGTCAAGCCGGGGTTGAATATAGTCAGGAAAAGCTGCTAGAACGCTCTGGACAAACTGTGCGTCTCAGTCGGGCTGGTAACGGCGCTCTGATGCCAGATCATGCTCCAGAAGGATTTTTGCATTTTGATGATTTAAAATTGCAAATCACTATTGATAGCCGCTTACAACGGGCTGCCCGGACTGCGCTCAAAGAACAAATAGACAAGTTCCAAGCTAAACGCGGTGCAGTCATTGTGATGGATGCTACGGATGGTTCATTGTTGGCTTTGGTTTCTCAACCTACCTATAATGCCAATGAATATTCCAAATCTGATATTTCACTGTTTAAAAATTGGACGGTAGCGGATCTTTATGAACCGGGTTCCACTTTTAAGCCTTTAATTGTGGCGATCGCTCTAGAAAATGGTGTCATTAAACCAGATGATGTATTTAGTGACCCAGGGACAATTAAAGTTGCTGACCGCACTATTAAAAATGCTGAAATAAACGCTCCTCGGCAGATTAATATCGCTCAAATTCTTCAATATTCCAGTAACGTGGGCATGGTCAAAATCATTCAAAGAATGAAGCCCACACTATACTACAACTGGTTAGAAAAACTGGGAATAGGGCAAAAAGTTGATACAGATTTACCTTTTGAAGTCGGTGGTCGTCTCAAAAGTCAAGAGGAATTTTTGTCTTCAAGGATAGAACCAGCAACCACATCTTTTGGACAAGGTTTTTCTCTGACTCCATTACAACTCGTGCAAATGCACGGTGCTTTAGCTAATGGCGGTAAATTGGTAACACCCCATATAGTCCAAGGGCTAATTGATAGCCAAGGCAAAATTCACTATTCCCCCACCCTAGCAACACCACGCCAAATTTTCTCTAGCAAAACTACTCAAAAGGTAGTGGACATGATGGAAACTGTTGTTTCTAAAGGCAGCGGTAAAGCCTCAAAAATTGCTGGATACGGCATCGCCGGCAAAACTGGTACAGCCCAAAAAGCCAGTCCTAGAGGTGGTTATATTCCAGGAGCGAGAATAACTAGCTTTGTGGGTATTGTTCCAGCAGAAGCTCCCCGTTATGTAGTTTTGGCAATAGTAGATGAACCGAAAGGCGCAAATGCCTATGGTGGAACTGTTACCGCACCCATTGTTAAATCTGTGATGGAAGTGTTAATTCCCATGGCGAAAATTCCACCGAGCAAGAAGGTGACAGGTGACAGGTGACAGAAAAGAGCGCCGAGGAACAGAGTAGAATAACTTTCTTTCTTCTATTCCCAATCCCCAATCCCCAATCCCCAATCCCCAATCCCCAATCCCCAATCCCCAATCCCCAATCCCCAATCCCCAATCCCCAATCCCCAATCCCCAATTACCTGCCATAAGTCCTTTTGAGAGTTTCTTCGATTGAACCTAGATTTTTAAACATCTCAATTAGTTGATGGGATTTTGTTTTTCGATTTGCTAAAATTGCTTTTAATGGGGCTAAAAATTCAATATCTGGGTCATTATTAAGAGCATTTTCCGCAGCTTGTAAAATTTTATTTGTATTTAGAAAAATTTCTTCATTATCAAACCCATATTTTGCGGAAATTTGGTGTAAAGCGGCATCAGGTATAATCGCTCTACCCTCTAAAGTTTTATCTAAAGCCAGACCTTTTAATAGTGCCAATAATCCTGCATAAATCGCAAAATCATCACAACTATCACAGGCTTTAAATTCGATTCTTCCTACCTCTGCTGGAATGCGGGCTACTTTTGTTAAAGAAGGGATACTTTGAATTAGGTGTTCTTGTTTTTCGACAAAAACTAATGTTGCTGATCTTTTTCCAGTTCTGATAAATGTTCTAACTGATAAACCTTCCCATAAACTGCCATTGAAAAATGGAGAACTGTAACTAAAAGGAACGATATAAGGACTGTAATAAGTGAGCTTTTGACCAATATCGATGACATTTTCTGTAGGCAAATTTGCTATAGAAATATTTAAATCTGGTCCATAGGAAACCATATAAATATGAGCAGTTTGTTCATCTGGATAAGCTTGTAATTGCCTAATTTCAAAATCATTTAATGGTGGTTGGGGTTCAAAAATGCCAGTATAGGGATTAAAACTCACTAAAACAGGTGAAAATCCAAAATCAGCAGCTACTTCACATAGTAAAGAAAAACTTGCTGTTAATTCATCAATTGCACCTTGAATAGTAGAATGTATAGTAGTCCTAATTTCTATACCTTTAGCTACACAATCAATTACTTCTTCTGAATCAGCAAATCTTTCAAATCCCTCAATATACCATCGCTTCTTTTTAATGCCAGCATCACCAACCCTTAATTGAGGGTAGTCGTGGGGGTAAAGAGGTAATTTGTCAACTATTTGCTGAAAATCTGCAAATTTTGTACAAGTAAAATCTGCAAATTTTCCTTCATAGTTAAGGAAAGCAACTTCATGTTCAATACCGAAAAAAAACATATAGGAAATAGAAAGAATTATCAATAATCTTCGTCAGACGGATTCTAACGCAAAATTGACGATTAAGGTAGTTTAGTAATGATTGAAAAAATTTTGAGGCGTGAGTTTTTATGACCAGTGCTGTTCAAACCCCCTACAGTAGCGAACAAATTGCGGCTTGGTTACGTGGACTACTGACTATTGCTTGGGCTGATGGTAATTTTGATCCCCAAGAACAGGAGTTAATTAACAGCATTACCAAGGATGAATTAGCGCCTTGTATTGACTGGGATTCATTAGAGATCATTACACCAGAGGAATTAGCAGCGATATTAGGAAAAGGGACACCAGCGGCGGAAAATTTCTTGCGGACAGGGGTGATGGTGGCGATCGCCGATGGAATATATTCTCCCAGCGAAGAAGAGATTTTGCAACGGTTTTGTCAAGTTTTGGAACTAGACACAAAAGCCCTAACAGTCCTAAGTCACACTATAGAAGATATAGAACAAGAACAAGACCTGACTCTACACCCACCAGACATACTTCACCCCATGCGGGACTGGTTAGATGGGTTAGAGATTCATGATCCCAGAGTTGCCAGATTTTTATGTAAAATGATTCCTTCCCAGTGTCCGTTTGAAAGAGATGTGACTTTATTTGGACGGAAGATAGTTCATATTCCTCCCATGTGTAAAATTAACCCCCTCTATGAACAGTTAGTAGGTTTACGCTTCCGCGCCCTTTCCTACCTTGCTGATGACTGCGGTGAGGATATTTCACCATATATTTAAGTGCTGAGTGCTGAGGATTGAGTTAAAAGTAAAGAGTGAGGAATTTAATAAAAAACTTATAATTAATAACTCATCACTCATAACTCAAGACTCAGGACTCTAAAAAATATGCAATTTATCGATCAATCAGTAATTGAAGTAGAAGCCGGTAAAGGCGGCGATGGTATAGTCGCCTTCCGTAGAGAGAAATATGTACCAGCAGGTGGTCCTTCTGGTGGAAATGGCGGAAAAGGTGGTTCAATCATTTTTGTGGCTGATAGCAACCTCCAAACCCTCTTAGACTTTCGATACAAACATCTGTTTAAAGCCGAAAATGGGGAACGTGGCGGACCAAATAATTGCACTGGCGCGGGTGGTGAAGATTTAATTGTCGAAGTTCCCTGTGGTACTGCTGTTTATGATGGAGAAACGAGTGCTTTACTCTGTGATTTAGTTACACCTGGACAAGTTTTTCGAGTTGCTGAAGGTGGTAAAGGTGGACTAGGAAATCAACATTTTTTAAGTAACCGCAACCGCGTTCCAGAATATGCACTTCCAGGGTTAGAAGGAGAAAAAAAGGTATTGCGTTTAGAGTTAAAATTGTTAGCAGAAGTGGGAATTATTGGTTTACCAAATGCTGGTAAATCAACTTTAATTTCTTCTTTATCGGCTGCACGTCCAAAAATTGCTGATTATCCTTTTACTACCTTAATTCCTAATTTGGGTGTAGTAAGAAAACCCACTGGTGATGGTACAGTTTTTGCGGATATTCCCGGTCTAATTGCAGGTGCTTCTCATGGTGCGGGCTTAGGTTATGATTTCTTACGTCACATTGAACGGACAAGGGTTTTATTACACCTAATTGATGCGACAAGTGAAGACGTAATTGCTGATTATCATACTATTCAATCAGAACTGAAAGCTTATGGAAGGGGTTTAGCCAAACGTCCGCAAATTTTAGCTTTGAATAAGATAGATGCTGTTGATAGAGAAAGTGTTGATTTGGAGGCGTTAGCTACTCAATTAAATCATCTAGCTTTAGCACCAGTTTTCATAATTTCGGCTGTAACTCGCACTGGTTTAGATCCGATGATGCAGGAAATTTGGCGGATTTTAGATGAAGTTAATGCTTTGGAAGCTGCGGAGGTTGCTGTTTAATTGATGGGGTGATTTTGTTGATTTAATTCTTGATCGTTATCGTTGTCCCTTACGAACCATCCCTAGTCCATACAGGTACAATTCAGTAACTGTATAAGTACGGGGGGGCGGATCTTTGGGACGGGAGCGTTCAGTTAAAATACCAGCGTCAAGCATCTCCTTAATGCGAAGTGCTAATTCACTATCCTGCACATTCCATATTTCACTTAACCTATTTTCATCAATAGGAGAGCGCTCACCTTGGAATTTTTCTAGAAATTTGATTAGCTCAGGATATTCATTCCTAACTTCGGTTACACGCTGTTGAGACACATAGGGAAAAGCATCAATCAATGCTTTTGGACGCAAAGTTATATCGGAACTATATTCAGTTAAAAAGTCTGTTTCCTTTTTAACAGCTTCCTCTAAAAGCAGTATTAAACTCCGTGGAAAACAATTATTATGACCGTCAGCGATGCGAGTACGAACCCAATTATAAGTGTAAGCCTTTTTTGTTCGCCCCATTTTCTCACCCCATAGAGGATAGAGACTTTGACGCAATTGCTCCAACCCAATTATATCTAGTCGCTCGACAGTAACACCCAAAGTTTTTTCTAGAAATTTTCTCAGAGATTCAGAACTTTGAAGAGCTTGACGGAGTACAAGTCGCCAGAGATCAGCTTCTTCCCAACGTAGCCTAAGCAAACGTCCGTTGTAATGTCCTGTATTAGTAAAGTTGAGTTGATTCCAAATATCTTCACGTAAAAATATCTTGGGTACAATCTGCTTGAGATTGTTTCCACTTTCTAGCCACCATGCAAGCAAGGCTTCTAGGGATCTTCTCCGTCGATCATAATCTTTTGGACTAGAACCAAAACCAGCATCTAGTTCATCATAAAGTAGCCATATTATCTGATTTTTTTGCTGTAAACATCTGTCAATTAAACGTAATTCATCGGCTGCTTGTGGTCGCTTACTTGGTGATTGTGATCGTTCTACAAGCCATGAAATAATATTGGAGTGAGAAGGGTTTTCTTGTTGACTCAATGCAACTAATTTTTCATCTAAATTAGAAAGTGAACGTAATTCATGTTGATGATGGCACAGTTGTAAAAGAGCATAATTAAGCCAAAAAAATTGCCAGTCATTCTCACCAACTTGTTGTTCATAGCTTTCTAGATCAAGACTTTCTAGAATTGTGCTTGATACTCTAGGCTGACCATGACCTGAAATAAAATGAACATGATCTAGATTGACATCAGATTGAGCTAGTTCTTTTGCAGCTTTTGGTTGTTCTACAAATAGTCGAAATAACAGACTTTTACCTGTTCCCTTTGCACCACGAATTAACCAAATTCTATTACTTAAAAATCTAGGAAAATCCTCTGTACGTTGAAATATACCCGGAATATCATCTGGTTGTAGTTCTTGTGCTGTAGCTGCCTGAAAACGTAACTCTTGCAGAATCTTTCTGCGATTATCAACTGTTTCAGTTACGATTACAGGTTTAATATCTGGATCTGGCAAGCTCGTATCAATAGCATCAGTTAGAGGCAGATAAGCATCTAGTAAAGTCTTGGGTACATTATTTACTAGACTAGACAAAGTTACAATATTGGGATTATAAAGAACTTCATAATAAAGTTGTCCGATAGTTATTTCATCTGGTAAACCCCAATTATCTTCAATCCAATTTTCGACTTTATTTATCCAAATTTGGTGCTGTTCAGAGGCAACTGCTGGCACAGGTGTTAGGAGAAATCTGACATCAGGTTTACCCTGATATTTTTGTTGTTTACGGGCAGCTTGTACAACCCAACGCAGTCCCTCAAAACTTTGGTCAGTTGGTGAAAAACAAATGATACCCATATCAGCTAGATCGAATAATGAGATCGCACCTACATCATTAAATCCGGGACGAGCATCAATTAAAATTACATCTGGTTCTAGTTGTTTTTTAATATCTTCTATCAGTTGCTTAACTGCATTTTTTCCAGCCCTATAAAAAGAGCGCATCTCCAAATCAGCTAACCGATGAATATAATTTTCATCATACTCTCCTACAGGAACTAAAAACAGTTCACCGCGAGTTTGTAAATTTATCTGTTGGATGCAATCAGCAATATTAGGAATATTTTCTTCAGGGGTTAAAGACCTTTGATGTAGATAATCTAAGACTCCGAAATTTTCTCCAGCAGTATTTTCAATATCCTGCCCAAACATAACTGAAATGCCAGGAGCTTCTAAATCAAAATCTATCATTACTACCCGACGCTTGCGGGTTGCTAGTATACCTGCGACAACTCCTAAAGCTGTAGAGCGTCCTACACCTCCCTTAAATGAATAGAAGGTAACAATGAAAGGTTTTTTAGTAGGAATATCTTCATCTAAATAAACTGGCTCATCAGGTTCGGGAGCCATTAAAATATCTGACCAGAGAGGTAGATTAATATATTGAGCAGGTTGTTCTATTGCTTCTTCTGGTGTTAATAATTCATACCCTGCAATTGGATATTGACCTAGATTTAAGTTAGGGTCAATATGTGTTAGCAAGTCATCTATTTTTTGTTCCCGCTCAATTAACAATTTTCTTTCAAATTGTTTAGTAACAATCCTAATTTTTAACCAACCTAATGAAGTTCGCTTGACACTAACTTGTATTTGTTCGTCTTCACGACTGAGATGTTCATGTAAGTTTTGATAAATAATGTCAGGTGTTAAGTCTATATTTTCTATCATGATGATTCGTCTTGCTTTGCTAGAAAAAATGTGTGTAATACTTGTACTGCTTCTATAAATTTTTCACTATCCTTTTCATCACCTAATTTATTGGAATATCTTAATTCATCATTACGCCAAACTAATGATACTAAATTCCATGCAGTTTTATAAATGCCACTTCTATCTAATAGTATACTGCGTTGAATAATTATTAGCTCATTGAGTAAGATTGTTAAATGATGCAAACTAGCACCCTGTACTTTCTGGAAACATTTTGTATCTTTAAAATTATTTTTTCTTTCTTCATAACATATAAGAGATTTTAACGCACATTCAATCGCGTAACCACCCAGATAAATAGCACCTGTCCAACGTTTTTGGTTATGTAAAGCCACAGCATCATCACGCATACGACGAGAAGCACCTAATTGGCAACGTCTATCATAAGTATCCATTAAAAGATGTACCTTAAAATGTCAAATAGTCTAATAATGCGAGTATTTTAACAGAAAATGAGCATTATTCATGTATTTAAAACATAAGATTCAAAATATTTTACTCAAAAGTAGAGAATATCAATAGTATTTGCTGATAAAATTTACTATACAGCACTTCCCGGTGTTATGAGGTACACTTATAGCCGTCAAGATGCCTACACCACAAGAGTTTAATAATTTAAGTTTGTACCTCAAAAGAGCGGAATCTGCTGTATCATTATACTAAATACTGGTGATGATTATGCAGTTACAAGAAACACGCTACTATTCACCCGCCGAATATCTAGAATTTGAAGTAAATTCAGATATACGTCACGAATATATTGATGGATTAATTATACCCATGACAGGCGGAACACCAGATCACAACCAACTTGCCGGCAATTTTTATGCTGTACTAAATTTTGCCCTTAAACGTCAACCCTATCAAGTCTTTGTTACAGACCAACGGCTTTGGATTCCTCACAGACGCATTCACACTTATCCTGATATTATGGTTGTCCAAACTCCCTTAGTTTTTGAAGAAGGAAGAAAAGACACTATTACTAACCCGGTCATGATTGCTGAGGTGTTATCAACATCTACCAAAAGTTATGATAAAGATGAAAAGTTTGCAGCTTATCGAACTATTCCTAGTTTTCAAGAATATATTTTAATTGACCAATATACAATGCACGTTGAACAATTCTACAAAGCTGATAATAATAAATGGATTTTTTCAGAATATTCTGATAGTCATGATTCTTTAAATTTAGCTTCTATTGCTTGTCAAATTTTGCTAGAAGATATTTATGATAAGGTGGATTTTGAAGTGAAATAATGAATCTCATATAAAAAATTAATATGAAAAATTATCCCCGACTTCTTTAAGAAGCCGGGGATATTAAAATCAGGAATGAATTATAAATTACCCATTTCCCAACTTAATAGTTTTCGTAATCACCGATAAACTTTCCTCAAATAAAGCCTCACGTCCCCAACGTTGCACCTGCTGACTTAACAGAAACTCCGGCTTTTGTTCAGCAAGAGAACTTACTTGTTGAAATAAACCAGCAGATTGAGCGCCACCTTGAGTTTCCATCCGCATACAACCGCCCGTCTCAGTACAAATTAGAGTACCGCAATTAGCTTGAGGATTAGTAGAATTGAGACGCAAAGCAATCAAATCACCGACAATTTCCCCCACATCAGCAACAGGAACACCTGCTAATTCTGCCTCTATTTGTCTTTGGTCTTTAGATACAAAAGTAATGCTGGTAATATCATAATCACCGCATTCTTTTTTGTAAGAAACAGGTTGCCATTCTAAGCGACTAGCAAACCAACCCAAATACAATAAAGCTTGGGCTGCGTTGCCTTTTTCATAATCAATAGTTACACGGTCAATTTCCGTTAAAGCTGCTCGACGCTGGGGTGCATCATAAGCCTCAGCAGTCAATTCTTGCCATGCAGACAAACGCCGCCAATTTAAATCAGCTAAAGGTACACCAGTTTCTGCCAAATCTTGCAAAGTTAATAAATCACTTTCGGGAGAATTAAAATTACAAGAATCAACAATCACATTATTACAAACTGCTGCCAATCGTTTGAACAAAGGATTATTAGAATCTGGTGTAGCCTTCCACCACAGGAACTTAGGCAAACCACCAATTAACAAAGCTGGAATCATGCCACCAATGCGTTCTAACGCCGCAGCAGTACCAGTGAGAGTAATGTATTCACAGCAAATCAAAGTGCTGGAAGATTGCTTTTGAATGGGGCAGTATGCTGAAACTTGCGCCTTAACCCCTTCATCTTCCCCAGCAATGGGGCATAAAGCGATAATGCGGCAAGGGTTACGCAAGGCAATTTCATCAGCAATGGTGGGGCTGGTAGGACTGAAAGTATAGCCCATCGCCGCACCATGACCATCTCCATGTTCGCCACTGTGCTGAAATTTGAAGTATTCTTCCCGCAGGATAGTGATAGTTTCTGGTGTAGGAATACCGCTTTCTGGGAGTTCATGTTGTTTTTGAAGTTCCCGTAGTGAGGCTTGGGTTTGGGGTCCCAAAATCCCATCAATTGGACCGTTATAAAAACCAGTCGCTGCTAACAAATACTGGGTTTCTTCCGGTTCGTAAACCACTAAAGTAAAAGTGGTCGCACGGGTAGCAGCAGGTAAACCGCCGTCTTCCCCTTGGATGCCGTAACTTTGCCAGATTTGATTAAGTTCGTTCTCAATGTCATTGAGACAAACATCCTTGGGGGCTTGCAGTGAATAAATTGTAGAAGCTTGGGGAGCCATAGTAGATTTTGTCAGTAGTTAGTTGTCAGTTGTCAGTTGTCAATTGTCAATTGTCAGTTTTTTTACTAATGACTAATGACTAATGACTACTGACTAATTTTTACAGTCTGCGCCAACGGCGGCCATCTTGGTTGATGAGTAATTCTGCTTCTGCTGGTTCCCATGTACCGGCTTCATATTCGGGAACAGTAGCAGGGTCTGCGGGTAAGTCCCAAACGGAGAGAGCAGGTGTAACTACGCGCCAAGCGGCTTCCACTTCGTCAGACCTTGTGAATAATGTTTGGTCGCCCATCATACAATCTAAAAACAGGCGGTCATAGGCATCAGATGTAGCTTCGATACCAAAAGAACCATAGGTAAAATCCATATCAACGGAACGAGTACGGAAGTCTCCACCAGGCATTTTTACGTCAAAACGTAGGGAAATACCTTCATTTGGTTGTATCCGCAATGTCAAAATATTGGCGTTTGCTTGTAGGGCTGCTGATGGGAACATTCTGGAAGGTACTTCCCGGAAGTGAATGGAAATTTCACTCACTTTTTTCGGCATCCGTTTACCTGTGCGTAGGTAGAACGGTACACCTTGCCAACGCCAGTTATCAACGATGAATTTCATCGCTACATAGGTGGGTGTGGTGGAGTTGGGATTGACTCCTGGTTCTTCTCGATATCCTGGTACTTGTTGTCCTTTCATCCACCCGGCGCTATATTGTCCGCGAATGGCAGAACGTGAGAGATTATTCACATCTGCTAATCGAGTGGCTTGTAATACTTTTACTTTTTCTGTACGGATACTGTCAGCATCCATTGAGTTGGGTGCTTCCATTGCGGTTAAGCAATATAGCTGCATGAGGTGGTTTTGCAGCATATCTCGCAATGCACCGGCACTTTCATAATATCCGGCTCTGTCTTCTACACCGACGGTTTCAGCTACGGTGATTTGTACGTGGTCTACAAATTGCCGATTCCATAATGGTTCAAATATGGCATTAGCAAAACGGAAGACCAGCAAGTTTTGGACTGTTTCTTTACCCAGGTAGTGGTCAATGCGGTAAACTTGGTTTTCTTTACAAACCTTCTGTACTACTTGGTTGAGGCTTTGGGCTGAGGCTAAATCACGTCCAAAGGGTTTTTCGATGACTAGACGGTGTTTTTCGGGGTCGTCTAACATTCCCGCCGAACCTAGCTGTTTAATGGCTTCTGGGAAAAAGTTGGGCGCAACGGAAAGATAGAACATCCGGTTTCCCCGTGTTCCCCGTTGCGGGTCGAGTTCGGCTAGGAGGTTTTTTAGTTTTTGGTAGCTTTCGGGGTTGTCGATATCACCGGAACAGTAGAATAAACCCTTAGAAAAGTCTTCCCAAAGTTCTCCTAGTGGAATTTTACTGTGAGCTTCTTGCATTCCTTTTTGCATCTGCTCACGGAAGTATTCATGAGTCCAGTCACGACGAGCTACACCGACAATGGTGGTTTCTGGGGGAATGCGTCTTTCCCGACGTAGTTTGAACAGTGCTGGCACGAGTTTACGCCAGGTTAAATCACCTGATGCGCCAAAAATAACAATAATTTGGGGTTCGGCCATCCCCTGTTGTTGGAGACCAATCCGCAAGGGATTTTCTAGCAAACTGACCATAAGGATTTTAGATTTTAGATTTTGGATTTTAGATTGGTAATTGGGGATTGGTGATTAGTGATTGGGGATTGGGGATTAGTGATTGGGGATTAGTGATTGGTGATTGGGAAATTGGTGATTGGTGATTGGGTTATTTACCTCCCCTGCTCCCCATCTCCCCATCTCCCCATCTCCCCATCTCCCCATCTCCCCATCTCCCCATCTCCCCATCTCCCCATCTCCCCTGCTCCCCTGCTCCCCATCTCCCCAATCCCCTATACTGGTGACAATACCTTGACTTTCTCTTCTAAAGAGTTCATTAGGGACTGGAAGGGTTGAACGAACTTGTCAATACCTTCTACAAGTAGTTCTGACATTACTGCATCAATATTGATGTTGATGTCAGAATCTTTTAAGCTTTCCATGAGGTTATACGCGGCTTCGATTCCTGTTTCTAAGCGATCGCTCACATCACAGTGTTCAGCGCAAGCTATAATTGTCGCTGGTGGTAGGGTGTTTACTGTGTCAGCACCAATTAATTCATCAACATACATGACATCGCTATAACTGGGGTCTTTGGTGCTGGTACTTGCCCAGAGGAGACGTTGTACTTTTGCCTCTTTTGCGGCTAAGGCTTGCCACCTATCACTTTTGATGATATTTTTATATTCTTGATAGGCAATTTTGGCATTTGCGATCGCAATTTTTCCTCTTACAGCCCTCAGTCTTGCTTCATGGTTAATATCATCAACACCCCGCTGTAACTTTGTATCAATTTTAGCATCAATATTGCTATCAATCCGGCTCAAGAAAAAGCTGGCTACAGAAGCAATTTTGCTGATGTCTTGACCTTCATTCACCCGTTTTTCTAAACCACGAATATAAGCCCAAGCTGCATTAATGTAACTTGGGACTGCAAACAACAGGGTAATGTTGACATTAATTCCGGCGGCTATTGTCGCCTCTACAGCAGGTAAACCAGCTTCAGTTCCCGGAATTTTAATCATCACATTTTCCCGCCCAATTTCTTGAAAATAGCGCCGAGCTTCAGCTATTGTCCCTTGGGTATCATGGGCTATAGTTGGTGGAACTTCAATACTCACATAACCATCAAGTCCATTGGTGGCATTATACACAGGTCGCAGAATATCACAAGCATGGCGGATATCTGCAAAAACGAGAGATTCGTAAATTTTGTATGTGGGTAAACCCGCACGAATTCCTACTGCAATGTCACCATCATAAATGGCATTGCCAGTAATTGCTTTTTCAAAGATGGCAGGATTGGAAGTAATACCAGAGATTCCCTGATTTTGCACCAAGTTTTGCAGTTCCCCTGATTGAATAATGTCACGGCTCAAATTATCCATCCAAATGCTTTGACCGTGGTTTTTAATCTCTAATAAATGATTGGTTGCCATAGCTATTTTTTAACTCCTATTCACAGTGTTTTTGGGTGAAATAAAAAATTTACTCAGTTGATATTGGGTTTTATAAACATCAACTAAGAGTATTTTTAACTTCACATACAAACATTGCTAGTCCTGCATTCCAATCCCAATGTGCCAATCTTCAGCTTAATTACTGGCTAATGCTAGATGCCTTTTTTCAAATGTAGTTAACTTACCTTTGCGGGTGAAAGTCCCCATTGCAAAACGTAATTCTACATTCTAAATTCTTCATTCTTCATTCTTTTAATGACCGTTTTGAATAAAAGACTCTACCTTTGCGACATCCTTTTTACTACCAATAATTAGAGGTGTGCGCTGGTGTAATTGCTTCGGCACTACATCTAAAATATCTACTGTTCCAGTAGTAGCACTACCTCCCGCTTGTTCAATCAAAAATGCCAAAGGTGCGGACTCATAAAGTAGGCGTAATTTACCTTCTGGTTTTTGCAATGTCCCTGGATAGAGAAACACACCGCCTTGGACTAAAGTTCTGTGAATATCACTGACCATCGCCCCACTATAACGGGCAGTGTAACCTTCTGTACGATGAACATAACGAATATATTCTCTATATTGTTCATCCCACTGCCAGAAATTTCCTTCATTAACGCTATAAACTGCACCGTGGTCAGGAATTTTTACATTTTCTTCGGTGAGAATAAATTCGCCTAAGCTGGGGTCAAGGGTGAAGAAATGCACGCCTTTACCGATGCTGTAAACCAGCATTGTGCTTGGTCCGTACAAAATGTATCCGGCTGCTAGTTGTTTACGTCCGTTGGTTAATAGGTCTTTAGCTTCACCATCTAAGTCTGTTCCTTCCTGTTGGCGGATGGAAAAGATTGAACCTAAACTGAGATTAATGTCTGTATTAGATGAGCCATCAATGGGGTCATATAACAAAGTGTAGCGTCCAATGGGGCAGTTTTCGGGGATGTAGTAGGGTTTTTCCATTTCCTCAGAAGCCAAGCGACAAACTAAGCCACTTTGCTTAAATACGGAAATAAAGACTTCGTTAGCGTAAATATCCATCTTTTTGACGGACTCACCTTGGACATTAACTTCTCCGGTGAATCCAAGCACGTCTTCCATTAACCCAGCACGGCTAAAGCGGCGAGCAATGAGTTTGCCCGCTAAAGCGATACGATTCATTAAAGCACTTAAATCTTGGGCATCGGGTCCAAAATTCTGGAGTTGTTGGAGAACGTGACGGGATAATGTTGTACAATCACGGTCTAGAGTTTTATCTGTGGACAAATCTAAAGGTTCTGATACCTGAGTCATTTTGGTTACTTCCTGGCAGTTTGCTGTGAGGCTAGGTTTATCTATGGCGATTTTTAGCCGCTACTTCTATATTAGAAAGGTATTCTGACCTCTTCAAAATGATTTTAGATAAACTAAAGAATTGAAATGACGATTTTCTCGTTCCCAGTCTCAGACTGGGAATGCTGTCATTGAGTCTCTGACTCACAACTATGTAAAATGATCTTGATTATTTTATTTGTCACAATCAGGATATTCTGATTCAGACAAATTATATAATTAAACGCAGATAAACGCAGATAAACGCAGATATATTCAATTTTTAATTTTTAATTTCTCTCCCATCCTGTAAATCCTTAAATCCTGGAAATTAATATTTTTTTGACTTTTGACTTTTGACTTTTGACTTCCCGCAGGGTGTCCTGATTCTGACAGTTTCTTTACATTTTTAATGAAGTAGGGGATTTGTATTTTTAAGTATTCTTTCGGTTTTAAAAAAAGTAGTTTAGTCTTTATTGACACTACATACTAAAGCTTATATTATATACGTAAAGCAACTATTAGGACTTTATGATCATGCTCAAAATCAATCTTTCTACCCCCCCCCATAATCGCTAAAACCCTTGCTGTATCTAGTTTTGCAGCTTCAGTGTTGTTAGGTGCGTCCCCTGCAAATGCCCTTGATTTCAATTTTTCGTTTCAGGATACAAATGGGACTAATGGTTTCATTACAGGAACAGTAAGCGGTTTAGTTGAGGGTAATAACACTTCTGGTCCAATTACTGCAACAGTTACATCTACACCCAATGGTGATTATTTGGGTATTTATGATCTTGACGGTTACGGAGGAAGCGGTTCTTTTTTCGTCGATAATGGTGTGATCACTTCTGCTAATGCTGGATTTAGTAATAATTCCGACGGACTTCAATTAAGTTTTGGTAATCCTGATTTCACTGCTATATTGCCGTCTAGGCTATTTCCCGTATATCTAGATAATAACAGTGCAACAACACAATTTGCTCCTGTCTCTGCTGCTGTTCCCTTTGAACTTAATTCCACAGTAGGACTAGCAACATTAGGTCTTTGTTTTGGTGCTGCTAAACTGCGGAGAAACCGTCTAGCGAAAAAACGCATTGTATCGGTTTAAGAGGTAGGGATTTTCTCGTTTCTCGTTCCCAGTCTCTGACTGGGAATGCAAAAGGTGAGTCTCTGACTCAAAACAATGTAAAATGATATGGATGATTTTATTTGTCTGAATCAGGACACCCTTCGGGAAGTCAAAAGTCAAAAGTCAAAAGTCAAAAGTTATAATTTTTTTGTCTGAATCAGGATATCCAGGATTTGAGGATTTACAGGATGTGATTTTTAGATTTCTGGTTTATTCTCTCCAATTATCTATTTGTAAAGGATAACCTAATGATTGAATTTTTTGATAATGTTTAGTATTTCCTGTAACCAAAATTAAATTATTTTCTATCGCAATAGAAGCAATTAATACATCTGCTAATCCTATAGGTTGTCCAGTTTTTTCTAAATCTGCATAAATCAATCCAGATAATTCTGCACTTTTTTGTTCTAAAGATAAGATTTCCATTTGTGGTAAATCTATTAAAAATTCTTGAATCCTGTCATTACGGTTTAATTTTCTCCATCCTTTGATAACTTCTGAAACTGTAATTACAGAAATAGTGTATTGTTTAAATATGGCTTTATAGGCAATGGCTTTAGTTATGACTTGGCTATTTTTACCCTTACGAATTTCTGAAAGGACATCTGTGTCAATTAAAGATTTATTTTTCACTTTCCAGACAACATTTTTTAGACTCTATTTTGTAACATATCTTCAATCATTTTATCAACTAATTCTGCATCATCTGACCATTTACCAATGAATGAATCATTGATAATTTCCGGTTGCGTTAATTGCTCAATCATTGCTTTAATGAGGTCTGAAAGTTCACAATGATGAGTTTGGGTTAGTTGTTGTATTTTATCATAGGTTTCTTGATCTAGTTCTAGTTCTATTTTTTTCATAATCAGTTACTTTTTTACTATTTAAATTGAGACTAACTACTATTATAGCATATCCTGTTTAACCTCACCGTTAAATAACAGTCGTATTTTAAAAAAGTGGTATCTAAAATTTATGGTAAATAATCTGGATTCAGAACATCTACAACAGAAAAAGGAGGGTTTTCAGGAAATAAATTAGAAGATAATTGATATCTTTTCAGAATATATTGCCTAGCTTTTTGATAACATTCTTCAAAAATATCATTGATTTTATATCGCCTAATTATCTCCTATATAAATGCCTAAAGAGTGAGCAATTTGGACTAGTTCACCTTGAGGATTGACAAGTGAGGGGCTTTTATCTAAAGCATCTTGGATAGGAACAGCTACAGCTTGACCATTTTGCCAAGCTAACATTTGATCATATTTTTCTTGGGCAATTAAATCAACTGCGGTTTTACCATATACTGTAGCTATAAGACGGTCTAAAGCTGAGGGAATACCACCACGTTGAATATGTCCTAAAACAGAAACTCTAGTATCTACTAAATTACTACTACAACTAGCAATTTGGTCAGCAATATATTGACCGCGACCACATTTAGAAGTTGTGCAGCTATCACCATTTTCTAAATCATCTAAACAAGGGTTTGCACCTTCAGCAACAACCACGATGGCAAATTTGCGTTGCCAGCGATCGCGCAATTGGGTAAGATGATCACATAAACCTTTGATAGTATAAGGAACTTCAGGAATTAAAATCACATCTGCACCTCCAGCAATACCTGAATGTAGTGCTAAATGTCCAGCGGTGCGTCCCATAACTTCGATAATCATCACCCGGTCATGACTTGCAGCGGTAAATGTGAGACGATTAATAGCATCGACAATAGTATTAACTGCCGTATCAAAACCTATTGAACGTTCTGTTAATGCTACATCATTGTCAATTGTTTTAGGAATAGCGACTAAATGCCAATTACCCAAAGTTGCTAATTCATGAATAATCTTTAAACTACCATCTCCACCCACTGCAATTAAAGCATCTAAACCCAATGCTTCATAACCAGTTAAAATTTCGCTTGCAGAAGCTAAAGTATCTCCTTTATTAATACTACCTAAAATCGTTCCCCCCATATTTATTAAAGGGTCAATACCGCGTAAGTCCCAACCGTGGATACTTAAAGGCACAGTTTTTTGTTCTAATAACCCTTGGGTGGCATAAGGAATACCCACAACTTCCCAATTATAGGTAAGTGTCGCATGACTAACAACTGCTCGGATTACACAGTTTAAACCAGGACAGTCACCACCACTAGTAAGAATACCGATGCGTTTTTTCATAATTGGTAATTTTTTGGTTAATTTTTAATTGGAGAAAAGAAATAATAAATACCACTCCCCATTAGACATCTCCGATAATTAAATGTGCATAGTTTGAATTTTTGTAGAGAGGTTCTACAATCTTTTGCGGAGATGTCTATTCTCTGGTCTCTTACAGCCGTGCGTGAATACGTCCCCACTCAGGGTTATAATTTTGCAAAGCTTTCATATACTGAGCGCGTTCAAAGGCGCTAGGATTAGGACAGTTAAGTTGACTCATGCTACCTTGCATTTGTTTAACAGATTCATATTCATGAGTTTCCATCCATTCCCGCAGGTCTTTTTCTAAACTATGAATATGCTCAATACCATGTCGTAATAGCACGGAACAAAGCATAGTGGCATTTGCGCCTACCATTAACATTTTTATCACATCATGGGCATTGTGAATACCACTAGTTGCGGCTAAACTACCCTGAATATGACCATAGAGAATAGCTATCCAGCGCAGAGGTAAACGCATGGCTTGGGGTGTACTTAATAGTACATGAGGTTCAACATCCAAAGTTTCTAAATTAATATCTGGTTGATAGAACCGATTAAATAATACTAAACCATCAGCCCCAGCTTGATCTAAACGTTTAGCCATATTTGCAGTATTGGTAAAATAGGGACTGAGTTTAACAGCTACAGGAATTGTGATTGCATTTTTCACAGATGTGAGAATATCAATGTAATTCTGTTCAATTTCTGCACTTGTTAAATCTGGGTCAGTGGGAACATAATAAATATTTAATTCTAATGCTGATGCTCCTGCTTCTTGCATGAGTTTACCATATTCTGTCCAACCACCGGGAGAACAACCATTTAAACTGGCAATAATGGGAATGTCTACTTTTTCTGTGGCTTTTCTAATATGTTCTAAATATTCTTCTGGTCCGACTCGGAAATTTGTAGGTTCAGGAAAGTAAGTTAAAGCTTCGGCAAAACTTTCTGTACCATAAGTTAGATGATGATGTAGTTCGTATTTTTCTAAAGTTAATTGTTCTTCAAATAATGAGTGCATTACTACTGCACCTGCACCTGCATCTTCCATGATTTTAATATTATCAACTTCTTGGGAAAGGGGAGAAGCTGAAGGAACTAAAGGTGACTTTAATTCTAATCCCAGATATGTTGTAATTAAGTTCATAATTTTGTTTGTGATTGGTAATTGGTGATTTGCCAGATCCCCGACTTCTATTTTGATCTGGTAGAATAAATTATTAATTGATACAAAAAGTCGGGGATCTTATTTCTCGTTATTTAACTGCTTATTGTTGTTGATTTTCTTGTAATTTTCTGGCGGCTAAATATTGATACATTTGCCAACGGGTATTAACATCAGTTTGGGCTTCTTGTAATAGTTCTTTTGCCCTTTCTGGGTTGATTTTGGTCAACATTTTGAAACGGTTTTCCATGTACATGGAATTTTCAACTGGTATTCTGGGAGTACGTGAATCAAGCTGTAAGGGGTTTTGTCCTTGTTCTAATCTGTCAGGATTATAACGATATAATAACCAGCGTCCAGAGTCTACAACGGCTTTTTGATTTTGCATTGCTGTACTCATATTAATACCATGAGCAACACAATGACTGTAGGCAATAATTAATGATGGTCCATCGTAAGCTTCCGCTTCCAGAAATGCTTTTAATGTCTGTTCATCTCTTGCACCCATAGCCACACTAGCAACATAAACGTTACCGTAAGTCATGGCTATTAAACCTAAATCTTTTTTAGCTGCTGGTTTACCACCTGCGGCAAATTTTGCAACTGCACCTTTAGGAGTAGATTTGGACATTTGTCCACCAGTATTAGAATAAACTTCTGTGTCTAATACTAAGATATTAACGTTACGACCACTAGCAATTACATGATCTAATCCACCGTAACCAATATCATACGCCCAACCGTCACCACCTATAATCCAAACACTCTTTTTCACCAAATAATCAGCAAGGGATTTAAGATTGAGGATTTGAGATTTCTGATTAGTTAAATCGGTATTATTCAACAATTCATCTAATTTATGTTTGAGAATAGATACCCGTTCTCGTTGTTCATAAATATCCGCTTCGTCTTTTTGTTCAGCGTTGAGAATTGCGGTAACTAAATTTTCACCAATTTGGGGTGCAAGTTGTTGAAGTAAATAAGCAGCAATTTCGGCTTGTTTGTCAATAGAAACGCGGAAACCTAAACCAAATTCGGCGTTATCTTCAAATAGACTGTTAGACCATGCTGGACCTCTTCCTTCGGCGTTTGTTGTCCAAGGTGTGGTGGGTAAGTTACCACCATAGATAGATGAACAACCGGTGGCGTTAGCGACTATCATGCGATCGCCAAATAGTTGTGTTACCAGTTTAATATAGGGTGTTTCTCCACATCCTCCACAAGCACCAGAAAATTCAAATAACGGTTCTTGCATTTGTTGTTGATTAATTCTATTCAACTTCAAATTGCGACGGTCGGGATTTGGTAAATTTAAGAAGAAATCCCAATTTTCCCGTTCTGGTTCTCTTAATGGTCTTTGTGCTGCCATATTAATGGCTTTTTTCTTAGGTTCGGCTTTATTTTTGGCCGGACATACATCAACACATAAAGCACAACCTGTACAGTCTTCTGCTGCTACTTGAATCGTGAATTTTAAATCATGCCAATCATGTTCTTTAGCATTTGCACTCTTGAATGTTTCTGGTGCATTTGCTAATTGTTCAGGTTCATAAACTTTACCCCTAATTACACTATGTGGACATACCATCACGCATTTACCACATTGAATGCAAACGTCTGGGTCCCAAACAGGAATTTCTAGGGCAATATTGCGTTTTTCCCATTTAGATGTACCCGTTGGATATGTCCCATCACAAGGTAATGCACTCACTGGTAAATCATCACCTTCACGGGCAATTATTTTACCTAAAACATCACGCACAAATGGCGGTGCATAATCGGGGATTGGTGATTGAGGACTGGGAACTGGGGACTGGGCAGTTTTTTGTTTAGTGTTGATTTCGTACAAATTATCAAGAGTTTTATCAACTGCTTGGATATTCATTTGGACGATTTCTTCGCCTTTTTTACCGTAGGTTTTACGGATTGATTTTTTGATTTGTTCTATTGCTTCTTCTCTGGGTAAAACACCGGAAACAGCAAAGAAACAAGTTTGCATGACTGTGTTAATACGTCCGCCCATTCCTGTTTCTCCTGCGACTTTATAGGCGTTGATGACGTAGAATTTGAGATTTTTGTTGATTATCTCTTCTTGCATAGAAGCAGGTAATTTATCCCAAATTTCATCTTTGTCATAAGGTGCATTTAATAGGAATGTGCCACCAGGGACAACATCTTTCAACATGGGGAATTTTTCCACAAATTCCCATTGATGACAAGCGACGAAGTTAGCTTTAGTGATTAAATAGGTAGAACGAATTTGTTGAGATCCAAACCGCAGATGAGAAACTGTGACAGAACCGGATTTTTTAGAGTCGTAAACAAAATAACCTTGGGCATAATTATCAGTTTCTTCCCCGATAATTTTGATGGAGTTTTTGTTTGCTCCGACCGTACCATCTGCACCTAAACCATAGAAAATTGCCCGGACAATATTATCAGGTTCAATGTTAAATTCCGGGTCATACTCTAGGCTTGTGTGGGTGACATCATCGTTAATCCCAACTGTAAAATGATTTTTTGGTGTTTCAGTAACTAAGTTATCAAATACAGCTTTCACCATTGCTGGTGTAAATTCTTTAGATGATAAACCATACCTACCGCCAACAACCAATTTTAGATTTTGGATTTTGGATTTTGGATTTGCTTCTTGAATTGCAGTGACAACATCAGTATAAAGTGGTTCACCTATTGCCCCTGGTTCTTTTGTCCGGTCTAAAACTGCAATACTTTGGGTTGTTTTTGGTAAAGAATCTATAAATCTTTGGGTGTCAAAAGGACGATATAATCTAACTTTGATGACTCCAACTTTTTCGCCTTCTTTGTTGAGATAATCGACAGTTTCATGAACTGTTTCACAACCAGAACCCATGAGAATAATGATTTTTTCAGCTTGGGGATGTCCATGATATTCAAATAATTTATATTCTCGTCCTGTAATTTCGGCAAATTCGTCCATTGCCTTTTGAGTGATGTCTGGACAAGCTAAATAAAATGGGTTGACTGTTTCTCTAGCTTGAAAGTAAACATCGGGGTTTTGGGCTGTTCCTCTTAATACTGGTCGGTCAGGTGTTAAAGCCCGTGAACGATGATTTATTACTAATTCGATAGGGATGATTTTTTGTAGGGTTTCTGTTGTTAATGTTTCTACTTTATCTACTTCGTGAGAGGTGCGAAAACCATCAAAAAAGTGTAAGAAAGGGATGCGAGATTCTAAAGTTGCGCGTGTAGAAATGAGGGCAAAATCTTGGGCTTCTTGCACAGAAGCAGCGCATAACATGGCAAAACCGGTACTTCTGGCCGCCATGACATCACTATGATCTCCAAAAATTGATAAACCTTGAGCTGCGAGCGATCGCGCCGCAATATGAAATACTGTAGGTGTCAGTTCACCCGCAATTTTGTACATATTTGGGAGCATTAACATTAATCCCTGAGATGCTGTAAATGTGGTAGTTAATGAACCTGTTTGTAAAGCACCATGTACCGCACCAGCAACTCCTCCTTCACTCTGTAACTGCACTACGGTGGGAACGCTTCCCCAAATATTTGGTTTATTTTCACTCATCCAAGCATCAGACCATTCAGCCATCGGTGAAGATGGTGTAATTGGATAAATGGCAATAACTTCATTGAGTGGATAGACGACTTTGGCAACTGCTTCATTACCGTCTATAGTGGCATAAGTTTTGGTTTGAGTTTTGATTTGAGTTTGGATTTTCATATTCATTGACCTTTGAGAATAACTTAGCTGTAATAATTAGTTGTTTGTGATGGGTGATTGATAACTTCTTATTTAGTTTTGATCAGGGATAACCAGTTAACTGTCAGTGTATTTGCGCTTAACATCGGTGTATGCCCCAGTTCTTTTGTGTCTACCTTGAAACTAAGATGAAAATTTGAGGAACTTGTGAGGAAAACCTGAACTTGAGGATTTACTTAATAAATCTATTCATTTTGGGATACATTTCAATCAATTCTCCTCAAGATCATATTTTTTTTTGCTGGGAATTACATCCTCACATCCTCACAAGTTCCTCAAATTTTTCCTGTAAGTTAAGAGTAGAATTAACACTGAGTACAAGAAGACCGTGGGGTAAAGAGAATTCCTAAATTTAATTGTCATACTCAGATGGAGATAGGGTTGTCATCTGGATATTTACTTCATTCCATCCATAACCTATGATTGACAATGTGCGGCAAATTAATATTGTCAGGAAAATTAATCAGGAATTAGCAATTAGTGGACAAATTACACCAGATCAGTTGCAAAAACTCGCTGATGATGGTTATAAATCTGTCCTGAATCTGTGTTTTGTAGATAAACAGGACTTCTGGCAAGATGAGCAAGAAAAAACACAATTTTTAGGATTGTGCTATGTCAATTTACCTACAAAAGTTGAATATTTAACTCATCAATCTGCAAATTATATCTTTGAAATTATTAACGAACTCCCTAAACCACTGCTGATACATTGTGATAATTCTAAACGTTCGGCAGCTATAGTATTATTATATATCTCTACTAAGCAGGGAATTAATTTTGAGCAAGTATGGCAACAAGCTATCAATTTAGATTTACTTTGACCCAATAGGTAAGGCGATAAGATCCCCGACTTCACCAGATCAATTTATCATTGATGGACACAATAAATCAAAGAAGTCGGGGATCTGGATATGAACGATTGCTATGACTGAATACTTACGATTTACTGTAGTCAAGTTAGCACCTTATAGGACTCATATTTGAATTTTGAAAAAATCTAAGTATTTGTAGGGTGCGTAAGTCCTGGTTGTATCTGACGCACCCTACGTATCGTTTCATAAATCAAATATTATCCCTATATCATCATAGTCAGTAGAGACGTTCCGGTGCAACGCCTCTACAGTTTTTATGCGGTATTAGTTACTGCTAAATGCCTGAGATACAGCTACTCGATGATTGCTATTTACAGAGTGCAATTTCTGCTGATGATTAGATGTTGATGCTGCAACCACTGGGCTATTTTCTTTCATTAACCGGCTATAGGTACGCTGGGGTATATAATGGAGTGGATTATAGCCAATAAAACGTAGAATCAGCACACAAGCCCAAGAATATCTACCATCTGCAATAGCTTCAATAACCTGATTTAATTCTTCAGGTGTAATAAGATTTTCAAAATTAGCTGGAGAAGAAGAAGATCGGTAGTTCATGACTAGCCCTGATATAACTTGTATAATCGGTGTATAACTGAAGGTTTGATGTTGCATTATCTGCGGGATAATGCTGTTTTTTGCTTATGTTTATAATCGCCAAAGATTAAGTCATAAATGAATATTTAGCGATGCAAATCTCAAGTATCCCAAAATGAGCAAACAATAAAAATGTATAAATCTCCTCTATTTTCCAGAAATTTACCTTCATTAGTTGATAGTTAACTTCAAACTGAAAAATTGACTCAATCATTGTTTAAAGTTCACAGATTACCCCTTAGTTAATGGTTATGTAATTCAATAAAACTGGTCTGGATGCTAATGCCTAGCCATTGTGTGATTGAAAAAATCGGGAACACAAACATTCATCTGATATGCAGAATACTATTTTTTTTGAGCCATTTTAGCCAAATTGGCAAATTTTATATAAAGAAATTATAGTTTTTTGAAGGTTTGGTAAATTAATCAAAGGACTATTTAAATACTGTCACAAGAGGAGTTTACAAAACTGCAATTAGCCGCTATTGACTTAATAAAGTGAGGAAAAAACGGCAGAATTCAGGAGTCAGTAGAGACTTTCTGAATATCTGTATATAAGTAAAATTGGCTATTTATCTGTAATTTGCTGTAGTGATCAAAAACTAGATAGATAACATCAGAATTTTTGTGGTCAAAGAAAAATCTCCTCTGTCAAGTGGTAGTAAATAAGCTACAATAATTCCCAACTCAACCTAATTTTTCTATATCTAAAGAATTAATTGCGGCTTTCACTCCTCAGCTAGACGCGATAATTTTGACAAGCTATTTATAATCATAGGAGAAGTGTACCTCAGCAAACCCATCATTTAATACAGTAAGTACAATTGAGAGGGGATAAAGATGAGGTCTTAAGCTAGTTATGGTTGGGTAATTCTCTATGCATGAATTATTGAAACTTGTTTTCGATAGTGACGAAAAAATCGATCTAGGTCAGTTTCTCTGTACTTTAAAGACTCAGGATAAATGTTATTTTCTCAGGAATGAAATTTTACAAAATTTTGCAGATTATTGTCGTCAATCTCAAAAACCTGCTTATTTTTACCATTCTTCTTCTCTAGGAACACTCTTAAACTACACCCATGAAATCATTCTCGAAAGGGAAAATACATGGTTCGTTGTCCGTCCGAAAATTGCTAGTCAAGAGGTATGGAGACTAAATGCAGATTTCACGAGTTGTGATTTAATGACACCTAAAGAATTTTTAGATGTGAGTGATCATTTAGTCAACCGTTACCAGTCCGACATTTTAGAAATCGACCTCCGTCCTTTTTACCAAACATCTCCGAAAATTAGCGACTCTAGAGACATAGGTCAAGGTCTGACCTTCCTTAACCATTATCTATGCAATCAATTTGTGACAAATCCTCAATATTGGCTAGAAATTTTATTTCAAGCATTACGAGGCATAAAGTACAATGATATAAGGCTGTTAATTAGCGATCGCATTGATTCCGGTATCAAGTTTGCTAAACAAATTAAACCAGCGATTAAGCTTTTAAGCGAACTTCCTCCCCACGAACCTTACCAAGAATTTCGTGTTCACCTCCAAGAACTTGGTTTTGAAGCAGGTTGGGGTAACAATGCAGCGCGAATTAGAGAAACCTTAGAATTGCTACAAAGACTTATAGACACTCCCCAACCTTCTATTCTCGAAGCTTTTGTGGCACGTATTCCCGCTGTTTTTCGCGTTATTCTCGTTTCTATACATGGTTGGGTAGCACAAGAGGATGTGTTAGGAAGAGATGAAACATTAGGTCAAGTTATTTATGTCCTCGAACAAGCACGCAGCTTAGAAAATAAACTCCAAGCAGAAATAAAACTTGCTGGTCTTGACTCTTTAGGTATCAAACCTCATGTAATTATTCTGACTCGCTTGATTCCCAACTGTCAAGAGACATTTTGTGACCTGCGGTTAGAGAAAGTTCACAATACAGAAAATGCTTGGATTTTGCGCGTTCCCTTTGCAAATTCTGATGCGGAAATTACCAATAATTGGATTTCTAAATTTGAAATTTGGCCTTATTTAGAAAAATTTGCCCAAGATGCTGAAAAAGAACTTTTAACACAATTCCAAGGAAAACCAAATTTAATTATTGGTAACTACAGCGATGGTAACTTAGTGGCGTTTCTCCTCGCCCGTAGCTTAAAAGTTACCCAATGCAATATTGCTCATGCTCTCGAAAAACCAAAGCATTTATTTAGTAATTTATATTGGCAAGATTTAGAAGAAAAATATCACTTTTCCACCCAATTTACCGCTGATTTAATTAGCATGAACGCTGCTGATTTTATTATTACTTCATCCTATCAAGAAATTGTAGGTACACCAGAGACAATAGGACAATATGAATCTTACAAATGTTTTACCATGCCCGAATTATATCATGTAATTGATGGCATTGATTTATTTAATCCTAAATTTAATATGGTGTCACCAGGAGTTAGTGAAACCTTCTTTTTCCCCTACGACCAAATAGAATACAGAAATCCTCAAGAGAGCCAACACATTCAAGACCTATTATTTCACCGTCAAGATGATCACATTATCGGTTATTTAGACAATATTCACAAAAGACCAATTTTTGCAGTTGCACCTATTACCTCAATTAAAAATCTGACTGGATTAGCAGAATGTTTTGGCAAAAGTAAAGAATTACAAACCCGGTGTAACTTAATTTTATTAACTAGCAAATTATCTGCTGAGGAAGCCACAAACCCTGAAGAAGTTAGAGAAATCGAAAAACTGTATAATATTATTGATGAGTGTAATTTAGCAGGTAAAATCCGTTGGTTAGGAATGCGATTACCTAGCCGCAACATCGGTGAAGCTTATCGCGTAATTGCCGATCATCGCGGCATTTATGTTCATTTTGCTCTTTATGAAGCCTTTGGCCGCAGTATTTTAGAAGCAATGATTTCTGGTTTACCAACATTTGCTACTCAATTTGGGGGAGCTTTAGAAATTATTGAAAATCGGCAAAATGGATTTCATCTCAACCCTACAGATTTAGAAGGAACAGCGAAAACAATTATTAATTTTTTAGAAAAATGTGATGCTAATCCAGAATATTGGCTAGAAAATTCACAATGGATGATTCAGAGAATTCGCCATCAATATAACTGGAAATCACACACAAAACAATTGTTGTTATTGGCAAAGATGTTTAGTTTTTGGAACTTTGTCGCCCCGGAAGATAACGACGCTAGAGATTTATATATGGAAACACTGTTTCATCTCATTTATAAACCCAGAGCAGAAAAGATTCTCGCAGAACATTAACAGCAATACACCCACATTTAAACATCATTGAAAATCATCACTACCGGATATTTCTCTTACTTCTTTCTCTCTGCCTTTATTTGCGCCTCATTTACAGAAAGTAGATCCGCAATTATGCGTAAGGCAAATTCTCTATTCATTCAGCAATATTTAATGATAAAATCATAAAAATGGAAAACAAAAACAATTTCATTTACACAGACTGGATATTAATAGAAAACCAATTTAACCCTGACGAATTACACGCCAGAGAAACAATATTTACTATTGGTAACGGTTATTTGGGTACAAGAGGCAGCTTTGAAGAAAGCTATCCACGGGCATTATCAGCTACATTCATTCATGGTGTTTATGATGATGTTCCCGTAGTTTATACAGAACTGGCTAACTGTCCAGATTGGCTACCATTGGTAGTGACGATTGATGGCGATCGCTTTCGTCTGGATCAAGGTAAAATATTGCAGTACAATCGTGAGCTTGATTTACGCCAAGGACTTCTCAGCCGTTCTCTGCGTTGGCGTAGTCCCACTGGGAAAACCATAGATATCAGCTTTGAACGCTTTGCAAGTTTAGCGGATCATCATGTCTTAGGACAACGTTGCACATTAACAACATTAGATTTTCAGGGAGTAGTCGAAATTCAAGCTAGTATTAACGGCTACCCAGAAAATAAAGGTTTCAATCACTGGGAAGGACTAGACCAAGGGAAGATTGATAGAGGTTTCTGGTTACACAGTCGCACTCGCTACAGCCGTATTGATATCGGTATGGCTGCTAGGATGACAATATCAGGAATCGATGCGGCGCTGCAAATCAATACTGCACCTGGTTATCCTAGCATTAGCGCCACCTTTGTCTCTGAACCACAGCAGACCGTCACTATAGAGAAAATTGTCACCGTTTTTACCTCACGGGATGTTGAGCAACCAGTGTCAGCCGCACAGGAAAAACTCGCCCATCTGCCAGATTATATAACTCTGCGTCAAGCTAATGAACAAGCATGGACTGAGGTCTGGCAGCAAAGCGATATTGTCATTGAAGGAGATAGCAAAGCGGCTTTTGCAGTCCGGTATAATCTGTTTCAATTACTAATTGCGGCTCCCCATGATGATGATCGGGTGAGTATTCCCGCTAAAACCATCTCTGGCTTTGGTTATCACGGTCATATTTTTTGGGATACGGAAATTTTTATTCTGCCATTTTTTACTTTTACCCAACCAGCACTAGCTCGGAATTTACTGACCTATCGTTATCATACTTTAGATGGGGCGCGACGGAAAGCAACTCATTACGGATATCAAGGGGCGATGTACGCCTGGGAAAGTGCGGTGACAGGTGATGAAGTTACGCCTCGGTGGGCGCTACCTAGTGATTTTTATGGAGAAGATGTACGCATTTGGTGCCGCGATCGCGAAATTCATATTAGTGCCGTAATCCCCTACGCTATCTGGTACTATTGGCGAGTGACTGGGGACGATCAATGGCTCAGAGATTATGGCTCAGAGATTATTTTAGATACCGCAATTTTCTGGTCAAGTAGAGTTGAATTTAATCCTCACCATCAACGTTATGAAATTCGCAGTGTCATAGGTGCTGATGAATACCATGAGCTAGTACATAACAATACATTTACTAACCGGATGGTGCAATGGCATCTAGAAAAAGCTTGTGTAGTTCATGACTGGTTATATCGTAATTTCCCGGAACGGGCTGAGGAACTAGATCAAAAATTGCAACTGACTGACGAAATTAGAAATCATTGGCAAGAAATCATCAACAAAATCTGGATTCCCTACGAAGCAGAAACGGGATTAATTGAGCAATGTGAGGGATTTTTCCAATTAGATGATCTTAACCTAGCAGACTACGAACCACGTCAAAAGTCAATGCAAGCTATTTTAGGTATTGAAGGAGCAAACAAGCACCAAGTTCTTAAACAACCAGATGTATTAATGCTACTTTACCTCATGAGGGAATCCGCAGAGTTTCCCTACAGTCAAAAAATATTAGAAGCAAACTGGGAATATTACGCACCGCGCACTGATATCACCTATGGTTCTTCCCTGGGTCCGGCTATTCATGCGATTTTAGCCGCCGATTTAGGCAAAACTCAAGAAGCTTACGAACGCTTCATGCAAGCGGCTATGGTGGATTTAGAAGATAGACGAGGGAATACAAATGATGGCATTCATGGTGCTAGTGCTGGAGGAATTTGGCAAGCTGTAGTTTTTGGCTTTGGAGGTATTCAATTTACAGATCATCAACCCGTAGCTCATCCCCATTTACCTCCAAGTTGGACACGCTTGCAGTTTAAATTACACTGGCATGGAAAATGGCATGATTTTGATTTACACCAGGAATTGCAAACTAGGAAAGAACAGCCAGCCCCAATGATTCAGGGAATTATTTTTGATTTAGATGGTGTGTTAACTGATACCGCAGAGTATCACTATCAAGCTTGGCAAAAGTTAGCAGATGAGGAAGGTATCCCTTTTAACCGTCAAGCTAATGAGGGGTTGCGAGGAATTGCCCGCCGTGCTTCGCTAATGTTGATTATTGGTAATAGACGGTATTCAGACATACAAATACAAGAGATGATGGAGCGCAAAAACGATTATTATGTAGAATTGATTCAAAATATTACCCCTGATAACTTGTTACCGGGTGCGGTTTCCTTGTTGGATGATTTGCGTCAAGCTGGTTTGAAAATAGCTCTTGGTTCAGCGAGTAAAAACGCGCGTGTAGTCATTCAAAAGTTGGGAATTAGTGATAAATTGGATGCGATCGCAGATGGTTATAGTGTCAAAAAAGCCAAACCCGCACCAGATTTATTTCTATTTGCAGCCCAGCAGTTAGGGCTTCCAGCAACTCAATGTGTAGTTTTTGAAGATGCAGCCGCAGGGATTGATGCAGCTTTAGCCGCAGGTATGTGGGCTGTGGGTATGGGTCCACCAGAGAGAGTAGGAACTGCTCATATTGTTCTACCTAGTTTAGCCGGGATAACTTGGGCAGAATTACAAAGAAAATTTCGGGATATTACTTGAGAGAAACAGTGAAAAGGTGTTTTAATTCATTTCAAAAATGATTGCAAAATGTACTGATTTCTATGAAATTTCAGGAAATAGAATTAAAGAAATTTATAGAAAATCAGACAATGCAAATTATTAAACGCAATATTGAATTAAGAGTTGATGATAGTTTAATGCGGGTTTATGTTGCTTCTCCTAAACCAGCAGGTAAATATCCAGGAATCGTTTTTTACAGTGATATTTATCAATTAGGTGATGCCATAATTCGCTTAGTTAATTATTTAGCTGGTTTTGGTTATGTAGTCGCCGCACCAGAAATTTTTCACCGTATTGAACCAGTGGGTTCTGTAATTGAACCTAATGATATTGGCAGAATGCGTGGTAATGATGATGCACGAAGAACCTTAATTTCTGAATATGATAGTGATACTCGTGCAGTAATTGATTTTCTCAAAAATGACAATTTAGTTATTAGTGATAAAATCGGCACTTTGGGTTTTTGTATAGGTGGACATTTGGCTGTTCGTGCTGCTTTTGAAAATCAAATCAACGCTTGTGTTGCTTGTTATCCTACAGGGATTCCTAGCGGAAAATTAGGTAAAGGAGTGGCTGATACTATTCACAGATTTGATGAAATTAAAGAGGAAATACTGTTAATTTTTGGTACTAAAGATCCACATATTTCTGAACATGATAGACATACTATAATTAATGCTTTGGAAAATGCCAAAGTCCATCATCAATTTTTCTGTTATGATGCAGAACATACTTTTATGAGAGATGATGGTTATCGTTATGATCCTATGGCTGCTACTTCAGCCTGGGAACAAATTATTGCTTTCTTAGAACGGAAACTGAGAAGATAATTATCAACATAGATCCCCGACTTATTTTATTTGTGTAGGGGTAATTCATGAATTACCCCTACCTATAGAATCAAATGATTAAGCCGTTTTGAGTATACAAAATCAAACTGCAAAAATATAAATTTTGCTGGAATTTTTAGGGTGCGCTAACGTGGTGTAACGCACCCCTATATCTAAGAAATCAGGCTAAAATTGCTACTGTTAAGGGTAATATCAAGATTCCCTAAACGTGCAAACTCAAACACTGATGCTGTACCCAGAACATTGCCATCCTGGTTATAGAATAAACTACCAGTGCTTTGACTATAAACAATCTTAGCACTACTGGCATTAACCAATTCATCATCAGTAACAACGGCAAAATCAGTTAAAGCCTGCCCTACAGTGTTAGTAATGGCATTGAAAGTGCTAAGACTTAAAGCAATCTGGTCTTGTCCGGCTTCAAACTGAGTAATGTAGTCAACACCTAAACTGCTGCTAAATACCCCATTAGATTGGAAGCGATATTGATCATTACCGACACCACCGTTGAGAATATCATCGCCTAGTCCTCCCCAGAGAATATCATTTCCCCCTAATCCTTGCAGTTGGTCATTGCCTTCACCACCAACAAGCAGGTTATCAAGAGCATTACCCGTGAGACGGTCATTTCCTGTACCACCTGTAGCATTTTCGATCACGTTGTTGGCAGAAAGAATGAGTTTCAGGTTGCTATTGACAGTCTGTGAGGTGATTACTCCCAAATTCACATTCACAGAGGAAGTAGTACCACTAAAGTCAATAGTATCAATACCTCCTGTTGCCGTTTCCACAATTTTATCTGTTCCTAAAACAGCGTTAGCAACAAAAGAGTATGTGTCATTACCATTGAGACCTGTAAGGGTATTATTGGCACTATTGCCCTTAAAGACGTTATCTCCTGCATTACCTGTACCGTTGATAGCCGTTGTTCCTGTGAGAGTCAGGTTTTCTACGTTGGTTGGTAGGGTGGTGGTAACGGAGGCAGTGAGGGTATCGGTGATAGTAGTGGTGGCGCTGGTTTTAGTCCCCAAGCTGGCATTAGTGGGAGATTTCAGGGTGAGGTTAAAGGTTTCATTCGCTTCATTGATGGAATCATTGAGAATGGGAATAACAATGGATTGAGTTGTTACCCCTGGGTTAAACATCAAAGTTCCTGTTTTGCTGGTATAGTCTGAAGTTGCTGTAGCTGTACCGTTACTAGTTTCATATTGGACTGTAATGGTTTGGGTGCTAGTGCTGGAAAGAGTAACTTGATAGGTAACGTTTTGTGGACTAGTTCTGCCTTCAACTATTGTCTGGTCAGCACTGAGGTTCATAGTAACAGACGGTGCAACATCATCATTAGTAATAGTTCCCGTCACCGCTGTGGTTGTACCAGTGGTGTAACCTGTACCAGCAGCTAAAGTTAAAGCCACGGTTTCATCAGCTTCAACTGTGGTGTCTGCTTTAGGGTCTATGGTTAGGGTTGCTGTACTCGAACCAGCTGCAAAGGTAATAGTTCCGGTAGTGCTAGTAAAGCTGGCTGCACCTGTTTGGGTATAGTCTGTGTTGAAAGTGGCTGTTCCACCAACGGTATAGTTGATGGTTAAGGCATTGGTGGTGCTGCCAGTTCTGGTAAAGGTGTAAACCAGATTGGTAGTTCCATCTTCGGTGACACTTGCAGGAGATACAGCTAGGGTGATGTTGGGTGGAACAACTGTTGAGGTGATGGGAACGGACAACTGATTCCCATTGGTATCGAATAAGGCTATGTAGCTATCACTGCCACCCTGATTTGTGTAAGTGGGGAAACTGCCATACTCAGTCCAACCACTAACGTATATATTGCCCTGGTTATCAATACTCAAACCATTAGCATAATCATTTGAGTTTGTACCAAATTGCTTAACCCAGAGTCTCGTCCCACTGGTGTTGTATTTTGCTAAAAAGCCGTCATAGCCTCCTAAAGCCGTATTTCCTGTAAATTGACCATTCGTCCAACCTGTAACATAAGTATTACCAGCACTATCTGTTTTGGAGGCAATAGAATAGTCTTCGGAGCTTGTCCCGAATTGTTTAACCCAAGCCAGGGTTCCCGTGGTGCTATATTTGGCAACAAAACCATCATAAAAACCTAAACTGGTGTTACCACTGAAAGTACCATCGGTATAGCCAGTAATAAAGACATTTCCTGTACTATCGGAACTAATGCCATTGATATTGGCATAATTATTTCCAGATGAACCGAGTTGTTTAACCCAAGCCTGAGTTCCACTGGAGTCGTATTTACTGACAAAAACATCAAAACCACTAACATTGGTATTTCCAGCAAATGCCCCTGCTGTTGAGCCTAAAACATAGATATTATTGTTACTATCTAGGCTAACGCCTATTGTTTCATCATCTTGGTTTGTACCAAGCTGTTTTACCCAAGTTTGTGTACCATTGGTGTCATATTTGGCGATATAAGCGTCATAAGCTCCTTGGGTGACATTACCCGCAAATGCACCATAGGTTTTGCCAATTACATAGCTATTGCCATTACTATCAACACTAATTCCGAAAGATGTGTCATCGGCAGCCGTACCAAATTGTTTAACCCAAGCTAGAGTACCAGCAGAAGTATATTTAGTAATAAACCCATCGTTACTACCGAGATTGGTTGCCCCCGCAAAAGCTCCATTGGTGTAGCCAGCCGAATAAACATTGCCAGCACTATCATTACCAGTTCCAAAGGCATAATCAGTACCAGAAGTACCGAACTGTTTAATCCAGGCTTGACTACCATCGGGGTTGTATTTGGTAATATAACCATCAGGGTTGCCAGCGTTAGTGTTTCCAGTAAAAGCCCCAGTGGTAAAGCCAGCTGCAAAAATACTGCCGCTACTGTCATTGCTGACTCCACTATTTTGCTCTTGACCTGATGTTCCAAACTGCACTGGCCAGGGATTATTTGAGGCTGCAACCTGTAAAGTGTAGTG
>NZ_JAYGHA010000042.1:0-39240 GCF_034931405.1 Anabaena sp. UHCC 0451
CCCGAGCCAATTTACTTACAAACAGATGTTATCTAAACTAAGAGTTCAACACTATAAAAGCCTTTTTGATACAGAAGTTGATTTAGAACCATTGACTGTATTCATCGGTCCTAATGGTTCTGGAAAATCTAATATTTGTGAATCGCTAGCTGTATTGTCTGATTTTTTGAATAGACTTCTAGATTATACAGGAAATGCGGAAGCTATCAGTTTTTTGTCTCAGTCATTAACAACTTTAAATACAAATCCGCAAAGTCTTGAATCTAAATTTTGGCAGGGAATTATGGATTTCATTTTATTAGATGTTGAGGTATTAGCTGAAAATAGGCATCCTTTTTCAAGGATATCAGTTTATCTTGATTATCCTTCAAGACAAGTAGATATAGAAAATAATACAAAAAAATATTCTCAAAAACTATATATTAATGATATCAAAAATTGTTTAATACTTAATCAATATTTATATTCTCCAGTGGCGAAAGCTTTAAAGAAAATCAGTATTTATGATTTTGCTCCAGGTGATATTTCTAGACAAACTTCAACAACTTCAACAACTCCAATAATGAAGAGAAGTGGAGAGGGAATAGCTTATGCTTTGCTGGATATTTTATTAGCTAATCGTGAAGGTTTTGATGAATTAGAAGCAAGATTAACAAAACTTGCGCCTAATATTAAAAAAGTCGTTTTACCTCGTGGTGAGAATAATACATTTTCCCTAGAATTAGTTGATAGATATTCAGAACATCATATCCCTGCATCTGACATATCTGATGGAACATTAAGAATTCTAGCTTTTCTAACTGCACTGTATCAAGAAAATACCCCCAGTATTATTTGCTTTGAAGAAATAGAAAATGGTGTGCATCCTTGGCTATTGCATAAAATGATGGAGTTGCTAAAAATTGTTTCCACAGAAGGAATAACTGGTAAACCTGTTCAGGTTTTAATTACAACTCATTCTCCTGTGTTGTTAAATTATGTTGAACCATATCAAGTCCGTGCCGTTGAATTAGACAAAGAAGGTAAAACTCAAGTTCATAAATTACCTATAGATTCTGTCCGGTTTCAAAAAGCTTTAGAAGCTTATGATGGGGCATTAGGTGAACTTTGGTTTACGAATGTCTTTGGAGGAAATCCAGCATGAATCGTCGGATTCGGATTGGGCTAATTGCTGAAGGGGAGGCAGAACTGGGGGCAAGTATTCCTTATATTAAACCAGAAGATGGTGGAAAAGTAATTGCCAGAGAAAATGAAGGTGCGCTGCATACTTTAATTAGACGAGAATTGGAAAATGCTGGATTTCCTGATTGTGATTTTGTCCAAAGACATCCGTCAATTAAAGAAAGTCAAAAACTTACTTTACGCACTGGACATTCTATTTTAGATCCCAAATATCTAGCGCAAATTGTTATTTTGTGGAAACCAGAGGATGTAGACATGCTCCTCATTGTTGTTGATGCAGATGATAACATAAATCAAAGGCAAATTGATTTAGAACGGGCTTTAAATAAAATTCGTGATAATCATTTAGATATTAACGAGCAACCAATTAATGATCGCAGTGCTGGAGGTTTAGCAATTAGAAATTTTGAGACGTGGTTACTGGCTGATACCCAAACTGTTTCGACTATTTTAGGTGTAGAATTGCCACCTCTGGGAAATTTAGAAGATTTAGATAATACCAAGCATATTTTGGAGAATGCGATCGCTCAATCAACATACCTGTCAGAAGACAGCAGCAATCAGCGTCCGCTACAAATTCGCTGGCACTTAGGTAAACAGATTGATTTAACGATAATCAAAACTTGCTGCCCAGATGGATATCCTGCTTTTGTACAATCTTTGCTGTTAGCGATAAAAGCTGTTATACCGATTCTTGAGATAAATTGAAGATGGAAAGTTGGGCGATACCTGCCGCGTGCAATGGTTTGTTGACAAAATTTAAGAGGCACTGCGCTCATAGTAAGAACGCACCTGAGAAATTAATCAGCAGAATTTAACCTCCAGAGGTGGTTAGTAATGGTATCATTCGGATATTACAAAAAGTAAAGGGCAATTTTACTATGACCAAAGCACCTGTTGCTCCTGTGGTGCTAGTCATTTTAGACGGATGGGGCTACTGTGAGGACAAGCGCGGAAACGCGATCGCTGCTGCCAAAACACCAATCATGGACAGTTTATGGGCAGCTTATCCCCACACCCTCATTCGCACATCAGGAAAAGCCGTAGGGTTGCCAGAAGGTCAAATGGGCAACTCGGAAGTTGGTCATTTGAATATTGGCGCTGGGCGTGTGGTTCCCCAAGAACTGGTACGCATCTCGGATGCAGTTGAAGACGGTTCTCTAGCCTCTAACCCAGCACTTGTCAAAATTTGCCAGGAAGTTCGCTCATCTAATGGCAAGTTACATCTAGTAGGTCTTTGTTCTGATGGCGGGGTACATTCGCATCTTACCCATCTACTTGGACTGCTTGACATAGCCAAGGAACAGCGAATTTCACAAGTATGTATTCATGCCATTATGGACGGGCGTGATACTCCGCCCACCAGTGGCACTAAATCCATCCAGCAATTGCAAGACTACATTGACCGTGTGGAAATAGGGCAGATAGTCACTGTTAGCGGTCGTTATTATGCAATGGATCGGGATCACCGTTGGGATCGAGTCCAACGCGCTTATGATGTGATGACACAAGATGACGCTGGTAACGGAAAAACAGCGTTAGAAGTCTTGCAAGCATCCTATTCTGAAGGCGTAACCGACGAGTTTATTGTTCCCGTTAGAATTGCTCCTGGCGCAGTTGCACCTGGAGATGGGGTGATATTTTTCAATTTCCGCCCCGACCGCGCCAGACAATTAACTCAAGCTTTTGTTAGTCCCACTTTTCAGGGTTTTGAAAGACAGCAAATTACCCCGCTGTCATTTGTGACATTTACTCAATATGACCCAGAATTATCTGTGTCTGTTGCTTTTGCTCCCCAGAACTTGACGAATATTCTGGGTGAAGTTATTGCTAATCATGGTCTCAAACAGTTTCGGACTGCGGAAACTGAAAAATATGCTCACGTCACCTATTTCTTTAATGGGGGACTGGAAGAACCTTGTGATGGTGAAGACCGGGAACTGGTCAGTAGTCCGATGGTGGCCACCTATGACAAAGAACCGGCAATGTCAGCAAAAGCAGTGACGGATGTAGCGATCGCTGCAATTGAAAAGGGCATCTACTCTCTTGTGGTGATGAATTATGCTAACCCTGACATGGTAGGGCATACAGGACTGGTAGAAGCTACTGTCACCGCAATTGAAACGGTGGATCGCTGTTTAGGTCGTCTGATAGATAGTATTGGCAAAGCTGGGGGGACAGCAATTATTACTGCTGATCACGGCAATGCTGAGTATATGCTAGATGATGACGGTAATCCTTGGACGGCGCATACCACTAACCCCGTTCCCCTGATCTTGGTAGAAGGCGAAAAGGTCAAAATACCTGGATATGGTACAGAGGTGGAATTGCGGAATGATGGCAAGTTAGCCGATATTGCTCCCACTATTCTGGATATTTTACAGCTACCTCAGCCACCAGAAATGACAGGGCGATCGCTCCTCCAAGCCGCAGAATATGATTTACAACTGACTCGTACTCCTGTACAAGCAGGGTTGTAAAACAGCCTTCCAGCGATTATAAAGATGCCTCCGGCACGCTTTGCGAACGCAGCTACACAGACGAAACCTGCCTTCGCAGGTTTTTTTATCAAGTCCACGCAGGTGAAATTTGTTTGTGTAGTAGCGATAGCGCAGCTTGGCATAAGCCATATTTTATTCGCTGCATAAAATAATATGTAAATATAGATTAAACGCAGATGAACGCAGATGAACGCAGATAAATACGGTTGAATTCATGGATTTCATGATTCTGTACAGCTTTACATAAAATTGGGATTAACAAATTTTTAATCGGCGTGCTACGTTTAAATTATATTCAGTTTCATCTTTAGGAATTTTTAATTGGTATGACAGTTACTAGCATCGTACAAGGAATTTGGGCGTTCTCGGCTTTAGGTTTAATTGTACTGGTTTTACTACATAGCCCTAAAGGTGATGGTATCGGTGCTATTGGTGGACAAGCTCAACTTTTTAGCAGCACCAAAAGCGCAGAAAACACATTAAATCGTGTTACTTGGGCGCTAGTAGCAATTTTCTTGGGTTTAACAGTGGTTTTAAGTGCTAATTGGCTACCTAAATAAGCAAAAATGGGGAACATCACCCAAAAGCCAATATATAAAATCCGAAATAAATTATTTTGGCGGAGATTATTAACAGTTCTGACTTTATTTATAAGTATAGGACTGTTAGTTATTTTAACTAATTTCCAAACTAACGCCATTACCCAGAATTCTTATCAACAAAAACCCCATCCTTTACCATCTACTTTGGAAAAGTGGCAAGATAAAACCAACAGTGGTGATTATTTTGATAACATCCAACCTACTAAAGTTGGTTATTTAATTTGGTCAAGTTTTCCAGTCAAAGTGAAGATAGAAACACCCACAAGAATAAGTGAAAAACAATCGCAAGTATGGGTTAATAATGTTTTACAAACTATTCAAGAATGGAATGTTTATTTACCTTTGCAGGTAGTAGAAAATTCGGAAGTTGCAGATATTACAATTGTCCGAAAATCTCCACCTTTACAAATTGAACCTGGTAGTAAAATTCCTCGTGCGCGTTCTGCATTAACAACCTACGAACTATACAATCAAAATAATCAAAACAATATCTTATTTCACCGTTTTACTATCCTGTTAAGTCCTAGTCAAACAGGAGAACATTTGCAAGCAGCAGCACGTCATGAACTCGGCCACGCTTTAGGAATTTGGGGTCATAGTCCATTACAAACTGACGCACTTTATTTTTCACAAGTTCGTAAACCTGCATCTATTTCTAGCAGAGATGTGAATACTTTGAAGAAGGTTTATGAACAGTCTACGAGTTTGGGGTGGACGGTGGTGGAAAAGTTGTAATTTGAATTATACTAAATTTACAGAAATTAATTTGCCAGTAATACTTATGAGTGTAACCATTCCCGATGAAGTTTTACATAAAATTCAAATGTCGGATGCTGAATTAGTTCAGGAAATTGCCATTATGCTATTTCAACAAGAACGGTTTACTTTAGGACAGGCCAGTTATTTTGCTAACATGAATCAACTGGAGTTTCAACGCCTACTTGCAAGTCGCAAAATTCCCCTTCACTATGATATTGTTGAACTGAAGGAAGACGTGAAAAGCCTAGAAGCGAACAATTGGCAATGATTATTGTTAGTAATACTTCACCTATCAGCAACATAGCTGCAATTGGGCAGTTAAATTTGTTGCAAAAACTTTATGGAAATATTATCATTCCACCAGTAGTTTATCAGGAAATTATTAATTGTGGCGCTACAGACCCAGGTACATTAGCAATTCAGACTTTAAACTGGATTAAAGTTATACCTGTTGCTAATATTTCCCTAGTTCAGAGTCTACAAACAATTTTAGATCCAGGTGAAGCGGAGGCGATCGCCTTGGCTGTAGAGTTAAAAGCTGATAGACTGATTATAGATGAACGCAAAGGCAGAAATGAGGCTATGAAGTCTGGTTTGCGAGTAACAGGATTGTTAGGTATATTATTAGCAGCTAAACAACAAGGATTTATATTTTCATTAAAACCAATATTAGATGATTTGATTGCCAATGGCTTCTGGATACGTGAACAATTGTATGCTGAAGTTTTATTAATGGCAGGAGAATAATAGGAGACATTTTTTGATATTATACTCGCGTCAAATAATTCTAACCTGGGGAATAGAAGATTTATTTCCCTAATATTTGTCTACAAGTTTAAATTAGCCGCAGGTAGAAAATTAAGGCAACCAATTTTTATCCAAAATCTGAACCAAAGTGTAAGGACATAATTCTGGTAAATTAGTTAGCTTGCTTTTAGTTTTCACATAATCTAAAGCATTGCTATAAATCAGGTTTAAATTTTCATCTAAATGGTTAAGTAAATTAGTAGTTAAATCTTCATTGATTTGATTACGAAAACTAATAATTTCTGCTGCCCAATGATTAGCATTTCTAGATTTTTCTAGATCCCAATATTGATAAAGTAATAAATGTCTAATAATCTGTTCTAATAGACTTCTTACTCTTCTTTTTTCGTTTTTAGCCAATTCTTCTAACTCTGCAATTAAATTTTCATAATCAATATCTGCTACTTGACGAGATTTGAGAAGTCTAATTGTCTCCTCTAACCATTCCAAGTAATCACGCTCATATAATTGCTGTATGTCAATGATTGCAGTCATGTTTAGATTTTGTAGATTGATTTTCTACTAGATGACAGCGAAAATTATCCGTATTGAATAAAGTATTTAGATTATATCACAGTATGGGATCTGATACTTACAGAAGTTATCAAAAATTATATCAAATTGTTACCAAAAAATATTATTATTATCTTAATAGGTCAAACATAGCAATAAAGATAGTGATAAATTTATGGGTTACTACATCTCCCCTCGGTTTCTTGATAAACTTGCTGTTCACATCACCAAAAACTTTTTAAATATTCCTGGTATCCGAGTTCCCTTAATTCTAGGTATTCATGGACGCAAAGGAGAAGGTAAATCCTTTCAATGTGAGTTAGCGTTTGAAAAAATGGGGATAGAGACAACGCTGATATCTGGAGGAGAATTAGAAAGTCCAGATGCGGGAGACCCTGCGCGGTTAATTCGTCTCCGTTATCGTGAAACAGCAGAATTAGTGAAAGTGCGCGGTAAAATGTGCGTCCTGATGATTAATGATTTAGATGCTGGTGCTGGACGCTTTGACGAAGGAACTCAATATACAGTTAATACCCAATTGGTAAATGCCACATTGATGAATATTGCTGATAATCCCACAGATGTGCAGTTACCAGGAAGTTATGATTCAAACCCTATTCGTCGTGTACCAATAATTGTCACAGGTAATGATTTTTCTACTCTTTACGCACCATTAATTAGAGATGGAAGGATGGAGAAATTTTACTGGGACCCTAACCGCGATGATAAGGTAGGAATTGTGGGGGGAATTTTTGCTGAAGATGGACTTTCACAACGAGAAATTGAACAGTTTGTAGATACTTTTGCTCATCAATCGGTTGACTTTTTTAGTGCTGTGCGTTCCCGCATTTATGATGAACAAATCCGCGAATTTATTTATAAAGTAGGGTTTGAAAAAATATCTATGCGGGTGGTAAATAGTGCAGAAGCACCACCAGAATTTAAAAAGCCTGATTTCAGTTTATCCCATTTAATTGAAGCTGGTAATTTGATGGTAGGTGAACAAAAACGAGTAGAAAATTCTCATTTAGTTGATGAATATAATAGACTAAATCGAGGTAGAGGTTCTCAATCTAAACCTACTGTTACAGAAACTCCAGTTAGTCAACCTGCAATTAGTGAAACTACAAATAACACTCATTTAACTTTAGACACACAAGCACAAATTCGCCAGATTTTATCCCAAGGTTACACAATTAGTATAGAACACGTTGATGAACGGCGTTTTCGTACAGGTTCATGGCAAAGTTGCGGTAACTTACAAATAGATGCTAAGTCTGATGCGATTTCGACTTTGGAATCTTGTTTAGGTGAATATAGTGGTGAATATGTGCGTTTGGTAGGTGTTGATCCGCAAGCAAAACGCCGTGTGGTGGAAACTATTATTCAGCGTCCGAATAATAGATAGTCGAGTCATCAGATCCCCGACTTCTTTTATGATCTTGTAAATAAAATTGATAATTGATCATAGAAGTCGGGGATATAAAAATCTCCGTTAATCTGCGTACCCTTCGGGAAGCAAGCTACATCTGCGTTTAAATATCTAAGTTGTCAGAATCAGGATATCCATGATTAAAGGATTTACAGGATGTGTTTTTTTAGGAGTTATAATTAGTATGGTGGTAATTTATTGAATATATAAGATTAAAGTTTCTTGATTTTCAAGAGTTAGTAATTATGAGTCAACAAAATGATAAAAATCTATTTCAGAAAAAGGTGTTAAAAAATGCTTTGGGTAATTTTAAATTTCCTGAAGATTTAGAAGCACGTCACGATTTTATTAAAAAATGGGTTGAGGCTTTCAAATCAGGTACACTGGATAAACTTAGCGAAGTTTCTTTACATGGTGATTTCTTAAAAGATATTTTTCAAGATGTTTTAGGTTATCGTTCTGTAATTGATGGTGGTGGTAAAGCTTGGGAAATTTACCCAGAAAGACATATTGCTGATGGTGGGGGTGCTGCTGATGCAGCTTTAGGATATTTTACCGCAGTAGAAAATCAAAAAGGTAAGGTAAAATTACAAGGTCAAGTAGTAGCACCTATTGAGTTAAAAGGTACTAAAAATAATTTAGATCGCGCTGCATCGGGACGGGATAAGTCAGCAGTTGATCAAGGTTGGAATTATGCTAATTATACTCCTGATTGTCATTGGATTATTATTTCTAATTATCGAGAATTGCGATTATATCATATTAACAAGACTCCAGCTTATTATGAAAAGTTTTTATTGGCAGATTTAGCAGATTTTCAGGAATTTAAAAGATTTTATTTTATTCTTTGTTTCCAGAATTTTTTACCTATTAAAGATGTATCTGTAATTGATAGGTTGTTAACCGCTTCTAATCAAGCACAAGAGGATATTACTAAACAACTGTATGAAGAATATAAACAAGTTAGATTAAACATAGTTAAGCATTTTCGTTTTTCTGCTTCATTAGATATTCCTAACCGTGACGCACTATTAATTGAAAAAGCACAAAAGACATTAGACAGAATTTTATTTATTGCTTTTTGTGAGGATAGAGGATTATTACCAGAAAAGACAATTACTAAAGCTCATGATAGCAAAAATGCTTATAATAATCGTCCGATTTGGGAAATTTATCAAGATGTTTTTCGCTGGGTTGATCAAGGTAATGAAGATCCACCAATTCCGGGTTATAATGGTGGTTTATTTAAACATGATCCAATTTTAGATGAACAATTAAATATTCCTGATCCTTTATGTACGCAACTTAAACAACTGACACGGTTTGATTTTGATTCAGAAGTTTCTGTAGATATTTTAGGACGAATTTTTGAACAGTCAATTACAGATTTAGAAGAATTAAAAGCTGATGTTGCTAAACAGGAATTTGATAAAAAACAAGGTAAGCGGAAAAAGTTAGGAGTCTTTTACACTCCTGCTTATATTACTCAATATATTGTCGAAATTGCGATTGGTGGATATTTACAAAAACGAGAAGATGAATTAAGAGAACGTTTGCAATTTGAAGAATTTGCAGATACACAAAAACAGCAAGAAAGAGAAATTGAATTTTGGTTAACTTACCGGGATGAAATATTAGTAAAAACGCGAGTTGTTGACCCTGCTTGTGGTTCTGGTGCGTTTTTAATTGCAGCTTTTGATTATTTGCAAAGTCAGTATCAACGAGTTAATGATAATTTGCGATTTCTCAAACATCAAAGTAATAAAAAATCTGATGTAGAGACGTTCCATGGAACGTCTCTACAATTTAATGGAACGTCTCTACAATCTTTACCGGAAATGACTATTAAATTAGATAAAACTATTCTCAGAAATAATCTGTTTGGGGTTGATTTATCTCCAGAGTCGGTAGAAATTACTAAGTTATCTTTGTGGTTAAAAACTGCAACTCAGGGAAAAACTTTAACTTATTTGGATGATAATATTAAGGTTGGTAATTCTATCGTTGCTGATTCACAATTTACTGATTTACCTTTTATTTGGGAAAATGAATTTCCGCAGATTTTCGTTGAAGGTGGTTTTGATGTAGTTATTGGAAATCCTCCTTATATTCGTCAGGAGTTGTTATCACCTTTTAAACCTTATTTACAGGAAAATTATCAAACTTATGATGGAGTTGCGGATATTTATATTTATTTCTATGAAAAAGGTTTAAATCTACTCAAACCGGAAGGAATACTTTCTTATATTGTGACTAATAAATGGTTGCGTTCTGGTTATGGTGAACCTTTGCGACGGTTTTTTTCTCAGTCAAGTGTGTTTGAACAAATTATTGATTTTGGACACGCACCAATTTTTGAAGATGCTGATACTTTTCCCTGTATTGTCGCAGCGAGAAAATCTGAAGTTTTAAATACAGAGAATGAGAATAGAGAGGTTTTAGTTTGTGCTGTTCCTCGTGAGGAGTTACCAAAAATAAACCTGACTCAATATGTGCAGAATCAAGAAAACAGTTACACTATTCCTTGGTCGCGTTTTACTGCTAATGCTTGGAGTTTAGAACCACCTGCGGTTGATGATTTAATGCGGAAAATTCAACGGGTAGGTATTCCGTTAAAGGAGTTTGCTGGAGTTAAACCATATAGGGGGATAATGACAGGTTTTAATGAGGCATTTTTAATAGATGAAGCTACTAAAAATAAGTTAATTCAATCTGATCCAAAATGTGCAGAAATTATCAAACCTTATTTACGAGGTCAGGATATTAAAAGATGGTGTCCTGATTGGGAAAATTTATGGATGATTTTTGTAAAATGGGATTGTCCTATTAATAATTATCCATCTGTTTTGTCTTGGTTAGAACAACATAAAAAAAATCTGGAACTTCGTCCAGAAGTCAAGCAAGGAAGATTTCCCTGGTACGCATTAAGTCGATATGCTTCAGATTATTGGTATTTGTTTGAACAACCAAAAATTATCTATCAAGTTATTCAAACTTTTCCACTTTATGCACTTGATAATTCTGGAGTATTTGGAAATGATAAAACTTTTATTCTTCCCAGTCAAGATCTATTTATTTTAGCTTTACTTAATTCCCCTATTATTTGGTGGTATAGTCAACGCGTTTTTACTAAAATGCTTTCTGACGCTATTAGTCCAATGGGATATTTATTTGAAACTTTACCCATTGCACAACCTACAGCAGAAATACGCGCAGAAGTAGAAGCAATAGTTACCTGTTTAATTGAAATTACCAAACTCAACAGAGAAGTTTATAAAAAAGTATTAGATTGGTTGCAAGTAGAATACAAAATTGAGAAACTAGGAAATAAACTAGAAGATTTCGCAACTTTGGAATTTGCAGACTTTGTGGAAGAAGTCAGAAAAAGAATGCCAAAACCAAAGACTGCAAAAAAATCTTCAGACCCTTTAAGTATACCAGCATTTACAGCTTTACGTCAAGCTCATAATGATTATGTTCCAGAAATTAAAAGTCGTAAAAATGAAGCTTTAAATTTAGAACATCGTCTTTCTGATTTGGTTAATCAAGCTTATCAACTCACACCTGAAGAAATTGATTTAATGTGGAAAACAGCACCACCAAGAATGCCGATTTTTAGATAGTCAGAATCATGCTATAATCAAACAATTACAACTTGATGCTATATCAAATTTATGATCATTGCACAAGAATTAGAAACACAAGAAAACATCTCCCAAGATGTGATTTTTCCCCCTGGTGATTTATATAGTGATGAACCTTCTTTAGAATCAGAATTACATCTAATACAAATAATTTTACTGATTAGTTGTCTCCAATGGTTATGGAGAACAAAAAATGATTTTTATGCTACTGGAAACCTTAGTATTTATTATAAATATCCTCCCACAAAATCTGAATATTTTCGCGGTCCAGATTTCTTTGTTGTCTTGGGAACTGAACGCAAAACCCGTAAAAGTTGGGTAGTTTGGGAAGAAGATGGTAAATATCCTAATTTCATTTTAGAAATTCTCTCACCAACTACAGCAAATACAGATAGAGAATTTAAAAAAGAACTTTATCAAAATACTTTCCGTACACCGGATTATTTTTGGTTCGATCCTTATACATTAGAATTTGCAGGTTTTCATTTATTAGATGGAGAATATCAACCTCTAACAGCAAATGAAAAAGGACATCTTTGGAGTCATCAGTTAGGTTTATATTTAGGAATTTATGATGGTTTATTGCGGTATTTCACAGCAGAAGGAAATTTAGTTCCTACACCTGAAGAAAGCGCGGAACAAGAAGCTCAAAAAGCAGAAGCAGAAGCGAAAAAATCAGCGCGTTTAGCTGCAAAATTGAGAGAATTAAATATTGATCCTGAGACAATTTAAACTTTAGAAATGGTAAATGTTCAGCTATAGCAATCGTTCATATCCAGATCCCCGACTTCACCAGATCAATTTATAATTTATGGACACAATAATCAAAGAAGTCGGGGATATTATCGTTGGGTTTCTTTACGTCAACCCAAGCTAAACCTATATTTCCTGTACTAACCACCCCAACTGAGTGTTAAAGGTCGTTGTGCGACAACCTTAGTATAAAGTTCTTCCAACCGAGTAATATTATCATTTATAGTATAGCGTTCTAAAACCCGCTTTCTCGCTTTTTGCCCCAAAACTGTGGTTAACTCTGGATGGTCTTGGAATAGTGGTAAAAGGGTTCTGAGTTGCGATCGCACAGACCTGGTGCTAATAACTACACCAGCACCTTGTTCCAATACTTCCCCATCTGCACCGACATCAGTAGCTAAACAAGCTAAACCGCAAGACATAGCTTCTAATAACGAGAGTGATAAACCCTCTACTAAAGAAGGTAAAATAAATACATCTGCTCCCCGTAATATTTCTATCCGGCGTTCTTCACTAGCGACAAAACCTAACCAGATAATGCCAGATTCAGACCCATAAAAAGGTTCTAAAGATGCTCTCAACGGACCATCACCAACTATCAACAGCTTGCTATTAACGTTCATCTCTGACTGTTTCCAAGCCCGTAATAGAGATTCTACATTTTTTTCGGGAGCAAGACGACCTTGGTAAACAAACAAACGTTCTGCATTAAATTCTTTTTTTATATGAGAAACACCAGGGGAATATTTAACAACATCAACACCGTTAGGAATAACAGCTATTTTTTCTTCCCTAACTCCCATTTTCGCTAATAACTCTCTTTGAATTTGGGAAAAGACAATTACTCTATCATAATGATCTAAAAAAGGTGCATATAGCTGATAAGCCAAAAGTTGTGTACCAGAGATTAATTTTGCTCCTTTACCAGCAAAGGGAGTATGGAAAGTAGCAATTAAGGGCAAATTTAATTCTTGACAAATTTCTGGTAAAACAAAATCCAGAGTTGATAAAGTCAAAGAAGCATGAACTACATCCGGCTTAATTTCCCGTAGCGATTCGGTTAAAACCTTGGTTGCTTTAAAAGTGGGAATAGTATAAACCTGGGACTTATAAATAAAAGGTAAAGAAACTTCTTTAAAATTTGGCCAATTATTTGGTTCAGATTCCTCTTGAGCAAAGTGAAGAAAACTGACATCATGTCCCCTGTCTAATAATCCGTTTGTTATTTCTCGACTGTAGGTGACATTACCACAAAAAGGTGATTTTTTTCCAATCCAGGCTATACGCATTCTTTAATTATCTGTGAATAAAAGCGGGTTTAAATTATTTGGTTTTTATACTTAACTTAGCTGTTTTAATTCCGTTATACTTGCTGATTTTTCACTAGTATTGATAATTCCATATCCTCATGATCAAGTTTAGATAATACTCAATCAAGTTAGTAAAGTTATGGTTTTATTTATACTGTTTGTCAGTTGTGAATTAACCAACTAGATTACAACTTAATCAGGCTTATGTTTGGTGATAACCGGCAAGTATTTCCTGAATTTTGGCTGGTCTAAGTTTAGCACGAAAACCAATTGTTTTATTAACTGATTAATGATCTCAAACCTGATAACTAACCACGGGAATTATACCAGGTTAATATACCTCCCAAGAAGACCATAACAGCCAATCCCAAAAAAACTAAATGTAACCCAAGAAAGGTTTCAGCTACACCTGCTAATGCCAGTGGTAGGGAGAGGGCAATATTAATCACATTATTTTGTAGCCCAAATACTTTACCGCGCATTTCTGGGGGTGTTTCGGTTTGAATAGCGGTTTGCATGGGTATACCCACCAAAGCCCCAAATACACCTAATAAACTTAAAAACAGCAGCACTAGCCATAGCTGGGTTGTGAAGATAGAAAGACCAATTAAAGATGCTGCCATACCTAAACAGCCCCAAAAACTAAGTTGTCTGTAGGTAAAACGCTGACCAAATTGACCGAGAATAGTTGCCCCAACAGCGATACCAACCCCACCAGCAGCCAGTAAAAAGCCGAATTGGGAGGCTTTCATGTTAGGAATGATTTCTGCCATGCGAACTGCCAGAACAGTTAAAGCCGCAAAGACAGAAAATAAGATAATTAATTGTAATAGAGCATTGCGGACGCGGTGATTTTCTTTGAGGTAAAGTAAACCGTCCCGCAGGTCAGAAAAAACATGAGGAAATTCTGTTTCTGGGGGGTGAGGTTTTTCGTTAGTTTTGAATAGTAATAAAATAATGCCGGCGATCGCATAACTACCACCTACCAAAATTTCTTTACCCAGTCCACCACTACCGCCAAATTTTGCCCAGATGCCATCTGCTAATACCAAAAGTGGTTCTCCGACAGCAAAACCCACAATTAGCGATGCCATCATCGTCGTTGTGTACAGAGAATTAGCGGAAAGTAAATGTTGTTCTGCCACCACCAAAGGAATAGCCGCTTGTTCGGCTGGGGCAAAAAACTGTGTCAATGTAGAAACTAAAAAAGTCACAGCTAAAATCATCAGAAAACCCACCGGCAAAACTCCCACAGGTTGCCAATCATGGGTTAACCAAAGTAACAAAGGAATTGCTAAAACTAAGAGACCGCGCCAAAGATTTGAAGCCACCAACACAACTTTTTTTGACCAGCGATCTACAAACACACCAGCGACTGAACCAAACAGCACCGCTGGAATGGTAAAAGTCATCATTAATGCCGATACCCAACCACTAATGCTTTGATCACTCTGTTGAAACTCGCTGTTAATCAGAGCAATCATTAATACTAGATAGACTTTATCAGCTAGCTGACAAAAAACTTGACCAGCCCAAAGAGCCAGGAAATTCGGGTTTTTTAAGACAGGAAAAAACCCTGGTTTTTCCACATCATTTGATGCAGTTGCTCCCACTGAACCAGAGCCATTTAATGGTGAAGTTTCTGTTGCTGGTGGCAAAGTATTTTGATTTGTATTAACTTTGCCATTTTCTTCAATAATTTTTGCTGGGATATCAGTTGAGGAAATTTCCGATGTCAAATTTTTATCTTGAGAAATATCTTGAGGCAATATTTCTTGGCTATTGATTTGACTAAGATGAGGTTGGGAAACAGAACATAAATGATTAGGTCTTGTAGATCCTGATATCCTGTTATTGTTTTTAGCTTGGCTAGGCGATAAAGGCAGGATTTTTTTATCCAAATCAGACGATTGCATCATGGTTGGCGGCAAAATAAGAATCAATCAAGGTAGCAGAGCGAATAGGGCGACCAAAGTGATACTGAGCGTACTGGCGCAGAATCTGCTCAACAGATAACCAGCCATAATCTGAGGCTGCATCTATTTGCATTATCTCTGGTTGGGACAAATGTTGGAGCATCAGCAGTTCTTTCGCACCCAGCCGACGAGAAATTTTTGGTAGGTCTTGGTGGTGGAAAACCTTTTGATAGCTGGGTTTGGAGACTAGGGAATCTTGATTGGGGATTTGAGAAATTTCTTCTTCCTTTTTTTGTCTTTCCCTTTCTTTTCGTAACTGTTCCCACGCTTGTAAGCAAACTGTTCCCCCCGCAGAAATGCTAAATCCTACTTGCCAATTGGGGTTTGTGAGGTCTGGAGTTAGGGGACGCTGGGTTAAGCAACAAAATTGGACTTGAGGCGCTAGTCCTGCTAAAGCTAAGAGGTGAAAAACCCCATCTGCTAAATGTGCGACTACACTGTGTCCTTGACTTTTTGGTAGTGCTTCTAAAAGCTGAAGATATTCATTAAATAACTCATAAAGTTCTGCTTGGGGTTGTTCGCTTAAAGCTTGACAGAGAACGATTTCCGCTAAATATTGACTAGCAGCTAATTTTCCCAAGTCTTTAGTGAGACCTGGGTAAGTTTTTATAGTTTCCGCTTGAGTAATTCTATCGAGGGTTGGTGTAGCTGGCTGTGAAGATCGGCCTTGGGAAATGAGTAATTCATTAACTACAAACATTCCGCTTCTACCACCCAAGCTGGAGTTGTGTTTACGCGCACCAGGAGCGATCGCCCGAATCAAACCGAATTCCTGTGTTAAAATTGTCACTATCTTGTCTGACTCTCCCAATGCTTGGGTTTTAAGATTAATACCAGTTGCTTTGTAAGTTCTACTCATTAGTTATTAGTCATCAGTTATTAGTCATCAGTTGTAGGGTGCGTCAGATATCAACAATCTGTTTATTTGCAGGATTTATCCAGTCTGACGCACCCTACCAATGTGCCAGTTGCGTAAGTCCTGAAAACAACTGACACAAAACAAATAACTATTCAGGTTTTTCCGGGTTATTGCGCTGACGGAGCAATTCTATACCGCGAGATGTTCCTAATCTAGTAGCACCAGCCATGATTAAATCTAAGGCTTCATTGTGGGTGCGAATCCCTCCTGATGCTTTGATTCCCACTCTTTCCCGTGATATTTCCTTTAATAAGCTCACATCCGCCACAGTTGCGCCACCATTCCAACCTGTACTGGTTTTTAAGAATGCTGCACCTGCATCCATAGCTAGTTCCGCAGCTATTCTTTTCTCTGGGTCTGTCAGTAGGCTAGTTTCTAAAATTACCTTGACACATTGCCCAGCTGCTTCACAAATTGTAGCAATTTCTCGGTGAACTTCTTCAGTTTTTCCAGCTTTTAGCCACCCCAAGTTAATCATCACATCTAATTCGGAAGCGCCATTTTCCAAGGCTTCTTGAGCTTCGTAAAACTTAACGGTTGAAGTCGTCCCACCAGTGGGAAAACCAATCACCGTACAGACCTTGGGTTTTTTGTTGTGGAGGAGTTCAACCGCTTGTTTGACATAACAGGGATGCACACAAACTGTTGCAAAGTTAAATCTGTATGCTTCATCACACCATTGTTCAATCTGCTCTGGGGTAGTAGTTGGTAAGAGCAGAGAGTGATCTATAAATGGCGCAATATCAATGTTTGGATAGTCTGCTGCCATCGTTTATTATACCAGTGATAGATTATTAAAGTTTATGAAAAAATAAAACATTTCTTATCTATTAAATCATATATATGGAGAATTCAGAAAGAAAAGCGACTAGAAGTCGCGGCTACATAGACAAAACCCACCTGCGTGGGTTTAATTTCTGTTAGTCCACGGAGGTGGACTTTGATTGTGTAGCAGTGAATTATATTCGCTTTTAAAACTTAAAAAGTCAAGAATAGTTTGAGCTAATGCTTTTGCGGCTAAGTATGGAACACCATTACCCACAGTTTTAAACATATTTGTAAGTGACATATTTTCTGGAAGTGAAAAATTAGCGGGTAAAGATTGAATAGCTAAAGCTTCTGCGACAGAAATACGTCTAATTTTGTAAGGATGTAAATGTACTTCGTTATTTCCATAACAAGCAGTGGGAGAATAACGCCATCTGTGAAGACGTTTAAATGATTTTTTGGAATCATCTCCTTCATCAATAGTAGCAAATTTGGTGATACCTGCTCTGGGTTGAAAATAATGTTTGGCGTTGGGATGGTTGAGGACATCATTTTTTTTAAACCAATATTCAACTGTTAATTCTTGAAGAATGTTATCAGGACAAGGAATTATAGAATCTTCTTTAAACGTTTCGCACTTATTCCAAGGATATGCAAAAACTTGATTTTTAGGATATAAAATATATTTTTCCCAGGGAAAGGTAAAATTATCTTCGATTCCTATATATTTAAACCCAATTAAAATAATTCTATCTCTATCTTGAGGTACACCATATTCGATAGAATTAATTAACCGTTCTGTTAAAATATAACCTGCTTGTTGTAACTTGATTTTCAAAGATTCATAAAATAACCTGTGTTTTGTAGTTCTCCATAAACCTTTGACATTTTCAAATAAAAAGAAATCAGGTAAGTTTTGACAAATCAACTCAACATAAGCAGATGAGAGTTTACCATTATCCCCTAAATGTCCTTTGTTTTTTCCACCAACAGAAAAATCAGGACAAGGTGGACCACCGATAAAGCCAATTATATTATTTGATTTCTGGGAATCTTTAACTAATTCATTTAATCTTTGTGCGGCGTTTCCTTCTATTAGTTTGCTTACGTCTGCATATTCACCTTGATGATATCCATATTCAGGTTTTGGGAGTTTGAGAAGTTCCCGTGAATAGCGATATGCGGACATGAAGGGGGGGAAGATTTCGTTAACGTAAGCGATTTTATAGCCAGTGGTTTCAAAGCCTAAGTCGAGGAAACCTGAACCGGAGAAGAAGGAGAAGATGGAAATAGTGTCATTCATTGGTAAGATCAAATGATGCTGTTTTTGCTGAATTAATTAAATATTATTATGTCTTCATCCGATTGGGAAAAGTTCTTATCTGAAGGAAAAAAAGCAGTTGAAATAGTTCGTAAAGGGTTGATAAATCGCGGTATCAATGCTGGTGAATCAAGAATAACAGAATTTGGTACTGATGAAGATATTTCAGTATATAGTAGTGATAATCAGCGTCAACTATTTTGGATATCAGTCAAAAGTGTTTCCGGTTTAGTGGAAAATCCGCGTATCCTACCTATTGGTTATAAAGGCTGGATGTGTGGAGAAGTAGAAAGCAAGCAATGGGTTAATCCACCATCTGTCATTATTTGGTATTGTCTAGCTAATGGAATGGCCTGGGGTGCTATTCCCTCAAGACGACTAAGTACCCGTTGGTTTATTTTTCCTGACCGTTGGGGAAGGATAGTAGACAAGCGCAAAACAAGTCAGTTAGGTTATACAGTATACCTTTATCCAAGCTGGCTGGTACTACCGGATGAAATACTCAGCAAAGAAGAAATTATTGGCTATATTCAGAGGTTAACTCAACAAGGAATTGGATAAAATTATAATAGTATTTATACAACTACCTTGAAAAATCAGATTAGAGGAATATAACCATGTACGAAGAATTTATAGATTTTGAGGGTATTTTCAATCTCGCACTGCAACATACTGAAGAATTGATAAATCTGGGAATTGATATTAGTGATCCTGCTGGTGTGACAGAACTTGAATGGATAGCAAATAAATATCCAGAACTTACCGAACGTTGTAATAAAGCCTTGCTAGAACTCATTGAGAAGCAAGCTAATACTACTCCTGCTTTGGTTGGTGCTAGATATTCAGATCATGATTTACATAGTTTTTGATTAAAGAGTATTAGGATGAAAGTTGAAAAAAATTGACATACTTTTTAGAAATAAATTGATGAGAATATTAACTGGATTGGTCTTAAAATCCCTATATGTAATATACTGGATAACTCATTTATTTGTCGAGATTAAATATTTCTTCCGCAAACGCGCAGCACTGACAAAATCTCAGGAAATTCTCGATTGGGTGAAAACTCAAAACCTTCCCTTAGATACCAGCGAAACCTTGAAATTACCTGATCATTTACTTGGTATTACTCATGATGATTTAGTTCAAGTCCTCCATACATCAGAGGATAGATATTATGTGGCAATCATGATTAATTATAGCTCAGGTATAACAGGTACGACACACAGAGTTAAAGGTATATTTGTTTGTGATGCACCTTTAACACCTAGATATTTGACCAAAATTCCTAATGTTTGTCACCGGATCAATATTTTAGGAGAATATCAAAAACCATACAAAGCCGCCTGGGCTTTTACAAATATTGAGGTTCTCAAACAATACAATGATTGTTTATTTGCAGTTCATCGTCAATTAAACTAATTATTTTCTAACTTTCTTCATTCTGTATTTGCGCGAATTTATCCAAAAAGATATTCTTACTTGATAGGTATCTCTAAAGACAACCTATCGAGTATTGTCTTCATTAATTGCCTTTTTCAGCAAGTGCTTCTAAATGAAAAGCAAGGTTATTTAGTGCAAACTGAATTTCTGTACTGTGAGGAATACTTCTCCATCTTGGAGTTGTTGCATGGTCTAATGCTGTTGTATCTAAGTATCGCGCAAAAACGATCAATTTTTCTGAATCTGTTACCGCTGTAGATAAATTTTCCAAAAATTCTTGAGGTGTCATAAGCTTGCAAATAGTGTAAACATCTGAGAAAATCAGAGATGTTATGAGAATAAATGCTATAATTTTATTAATCTGTTCAAAATTGCCTTAATTTTGTCAAAATTGAAAAATAAAACCCGCCTTTTATTTGGAAATTACTCCGGTGAAAGCGGGTTTTAAATTTCTGAGGTTGTGCAAAACTATCCGACAACTTCAACTGGTTTCGCTTCCGGTAACAAACGTTTCACACCTTGTTTAACAAAAGCTTCCAAAACAGCCAATTTTTGATTTTGCTGGAATACGGTTTGTAAAACTTGGCGTAATTTTTCCAGGTTCAAAGCATTTCCTGTTTCTAATGCTATTTCCTGCTGTTCAAAATATTCAACCAAACTTAAACCAGCAATTCTGGTTAAATAAGCAGCACTCACACCTTCCACCATTCCCCCAGCAACGAAGGTGACAGCATTAGTTTTGAGAATACCAGTAACTGCTCTAGTAGATAATTCTACTAATCCTAATTTCAACATTAAGCTTCCCATAGTTCCGGCTACTTGTTGCGCCTGTTCTAAGGAAATTTTTTGTTGATAAATATTACCCAAATCCATTACCATTTGAGCATTAATCGCCGCAGTTGCTAATATATCTAAAGCGGGAATTGGGTTAGCAAAAGCAGCAGCAGCAGCTATCCACTGATTTTGTTCTATGATGGGTGTAGAGCGATCGCGTCTGATATTATTTAGACAATTCTTTGCTTCAGCTTTCAGTAACAGCACTTTTCGCATTGTTGTTGTACAAACTAACTGCTGTCCTTGCTGTGCTAAAACTTCCCCTAATTGCTGTGTCAACTGTTGAATATCTGCTGCTGGTTGTTCCATCCATTCATTAACAGAACCATCATTTTCATGTTTTCTCACTTTCACAGGTACGGGAGAAGCAGAAATTGCAATTACATTACCTGACGTTCGCTGTTTTAAAGATTGCCAAATTGTCGCACGTTCATCTACTTGATACTGATCTTGTTTGTTAAAAACCAGTAATGTTGATTGTTTTGCTGCTTTTAATTGTTGCAAAACTTGAAATTCTGAATCTGTTAAATCTCCGTTGGTTAGAAATAAAACAAAATCAGATTTTTGCAGTTCTGATAATATGACTGCATCAGAATTTTCACCCATTCCTGCAAATAAAGGTGCTGTTTCTGTATATTGTAAGGAGTTGGTAGATAAAGTTTCTACATTCTTGAGAATTTGAATAACTGTACTTTTACCTACTGACTTTCCACCAGTAACAGCAACTTGAATTTCTCGTCTATCTAACTCTAAACGTAAGTTAGTAAGTTGTTCGCGTAGGTTTGATAAGGTTGGGTAGTTAACTGCTTCTTGTGCAAGTTGGTTAATTATAACTTCGGTTTTAGCGATCGCACTTTCTACAGATGTTCTATCTACAACTATATCATTTAGCTGATCACCTATTTGGGGGCGATTTTTCTGTAATAACCACAAACCCCCACCCACAGCTAAAGCACTCAACAGGCCGAATTCTCCTACCTGTACTATTGAATCATGCCAAGTGTCTAGCATCCATAGGGAGAAGGACAAACCTAGTCCTCCCACCAAGATTGGTTTATGTAACTTCACAATTTTGAGTCTCCGCGCTTGTGATGGCTTCATCTTCAGAATAGATCAAAACCTGCCTGTTTGAGTTAGACAAATGAACAGATTTAACTATAAAATACAATTATGCACTGGCTGAATAAATATTCTCTTATTTATAGTTTGAGGTTAATACAGATGACACAGGAATTAATCGACCTCAGAAATAGCATTGTAGAAGGACGTTATACAGATGCTTTGGCTATAGTTGACGAATTAGAGGGAATGAGTAAAAAGGCTATTTTGCGACAGATTAAATCTTTTTTAAAGATTCTGCTCATACATTTAATTAAGAATCACATAGAACAGCGATTAACAAATTCTTGGGCTGCTTCTATTCGTTATGCAATTTTAGAGATTAAAGATGTGAATCTCAAAGAGAATAAAAAATCTTATTACGTCAATCAAGATGAATGGCAAATTTACCTAGAAGATGAAATAACACCAGCAATAGCAGATGCAAGTTTAGAGGTTTTGAATGGGAAATTTAAAAGACAACAAATTTCGCAAATGTTAAATAAACCCCAATTAATATTAAATGTAACTGAGTTATTAACCATGACCTATAACTATACAAATCGGGAATTACCAGATGTTATAGATGATTATCTTGCTCAATTACCAGGGGGTGAAGATTGGATCAATAGCTAGAATTATTGAATAATTCTAAATTAGTAAAATCTTTCAGAGGGAACAGGGAACGGGCAACTCTTAACAGGAAAAACTCATGTTTAGAAACATGACATTGAAATAATGACACTGTTTTTTTCGTTCTACGCATCTTGTAAAAACATCTTTTTTTTTGACTGAAGCTCTCAACTCAGAACTAAAGTTTCTTATCTGTTCCCTGTTCCCTGTTCCCTATTCCCTTTTTTGTAATTTTCTCGACAATTAAATTAGCAATTGTTACTAAATTTTGAATTTCATTGTTCACAACCATTACAAAATTGTGTTAAATTAGAACAGGCAAGATGCCTGTCCCACAATCAAATTAATCTGACTTTTGACCTAGTTGACGTTGCAATTGTTTGAGGGATTGATATATATCTGGTAAGCGGCTATAAACAGCAGATACTTTTAGATATAATTTGTGTGGTAAAGCTGGACTTCCTGAGACAATTTCCCCTGGTGCAACATTACTGTGAATACCTGCTTGAGCAGATGCGATCGCCCCATCTCCGATTTTTACCTGATTCGCTATTCCCGACTGTCCGGCTAAAATGACTCGATTTCCAACCTTCACACCTCCGGCCATCCCTGCTTGACCAGCAATAGCACAACCAGAACCAATTTGACACCCATGTCCTATCTGTACTAGATTGTCAATCTTAGTATTTTGACCAATTCTGGTTTCTCCCACTGCGGGACGATCAACTGCACTGTTACAACCAATTTCTACCCCATCTTCTAAAACTGTATATCCTGATTGTTCCATTTTTAACCAACCTGTGCGGGTAGGAACAAAGCCAAAGCCTTCTGAACCAATGACAGCACCACTATGGATCATACAATCTGCACCGATTTGGGTACGTTCGTGGATGGTACAATTAGCGTGTAAGGTAGTGCGATCGCCTATTTTGACTTCTGGATAAATAACGACATTGGGGTGAATAATTACACCACTACCAATTTCTGCACCTTGAGAAATGACAACATGAGCGCCAATATAAACATCATTACCGATTTTAGCGGTGGGATGAATAACGGCGCTGGGATGAATTTCTGGGGTAGGTTGATATGGTTGATAAAAAAGAGCGATCGCTTGAGCAAATAATAACCGTGGTTCGGGAGTTGCTAACCAAGCAATACCCCTCTGGGTGGCTTGCTGATGCAATTTTTCATCCAGAGGTAAAATTAAAGCACTAGCATCTGTAGAATTGATTAAAGAGGCAAATTTCCCGCCTTCAACATAGCTAATAGTACCGCCTGTGGCTTCATCTATAGCTGCTACTCCCATAATGTCTAAATCTTGCCCTGGGTTAGCAGTGAGACTGTGAGCTTTAATAGTGTCACTTAATTTATTAACAATTTCGCTGAATAACATGATTTAATTGAGAGCATCTGAGGTTGATGAAAATAATCATGCCTTAATCCGGTCTTTTTTGGTGACAGTAATGCAGATATGGGCTTGTATTGCTGTAAGGAAAGTCTCTGACATCAATAACAGCCATAAATCGTCTAATTTGATTATTCTTATTTATTTTGGTAGAAAGTTTCTGATAACGCCGTATAAGCTGGTTTTGGTTGGTAAAATTCATCAAATAGTAGTGGAGCATCTGTACGATTAAAAAATTTAGGAACCCAAGACCAATGATCCGCTACTCCCCACGTTGTTAAACTATTACAATTAGGGGCTTTTAAACAAACATTAGCTATATTTTGATAAATTTTAGCCTGGGCTGCTAATTTTTCTGATCTGGGTTTATCATCCTCGTGAATTTTTACATCCATTTCTGTAATTTTAACTTCCAAACCTAATTTTTCTAAACGTTCTATATTAGCTGATACTGCTTTGGAACTCGGTGGTTTTTTGATACTAGTATGCATCTGAAACCCAACCCCATGAATAGGAACATCTTTTTGACGCAATTGTTGAACTAATTTATAAACAGCATGAGATTTTTTTCCTAGCTGTTCGGCGTTATAGTCATTGTAAAATAAGCGAGCTTTTGGATCGGCTGCATGCGCCCAACGAAAGGCCATTTCAATGTATTCTGGACCAATAGTTTGTAACCAAATTGAATCTCTTAATGTCCCTTGATCGCTAATTGCTTCGTTAACTACATCCCAAGAAGTAACTTTTCCTCGATAACGCCTAACAACAGTAAAAATATGTTCTCTTAAAATCTTCATTGCTTCTTGACGAGACCACTGTCCATTTTTAAACCAATCAGGTAGATTTCGATGCCAAACTAAAGTATGTCCATGTATTTGCATATTATGATTCTGGGCAAAGGCAACAATCTCATCAGCATCAGCAAAATTATAGTTGCCTCTTGCTGTACTTAATTGACCAAACTTCATGGCATTTTCTGGGGTTAAATTGTTGAATTCTCGTCCTAATACTTCTCGATAAGTTCCATCTTCTCTCAGGGGATTTATTAACACAGATGTTCCCATTCTCATGCCTGCACTCTCAGCCAGATTCCGCAATGATTGAGTTTGAGTAATTTTAGCTGTTTCAAAATTATTTAAACCGATAAGCTCGGTTTTTTGGTTTGATTCTCCTTTACAGTTAGAAATAAATATAACTGACAATGTTGCTAAGGAAAATGAAATAAATTTTTTGAAAATATTATTGCTCTTCATAAACCTATAGTAAATTGAGTTGGCAGATGTAATATCGTTTCTTTGTCAAGTTGCGCTAAATGTCCTTTACTCTTCGTGTTATTCTCCGAAAAGGAGAGGCTATAGCCAAAGTGTACTTTGTGATTAGTTCCTTGTATAAGATTATTTTATGTCAAGTATTTTGCCAATCTTCTTCAAGATAAGTTTATATTATTTGGGAATAATTAACGAATTTATAAAAATATAATATAGTTTCTGATATGGACTTGACAATTACACCTTACAAAGGAAAAAATAATTACATACAAATATACGGTGTAAGCAAATAACCCAAATGGAAAACCCATCTACCATAGAAACAGAAGTGACGATTGTTGTTGTGCCAAGGGAACGCTTTAGCTATACTCAAGAATCTTTAGAAAGCATCTACGAGCATACTGAATACCCCTTTAATTTAATTTATGTTGATGGGGGTTCTCCATCTCATATCAAAGACTATCTGGCAGCACAAGCCATTGAAAAACAATTCCAATTAATTCGCACAGAGTCCTATCTTTGTCCAAACCATGCTAGAAATATGGGTCTGCGCCAAGTTAATACTAAGTATGTCGTTTTCATGGATAACGATGTAGTAGTAACCTCTGGTTGGCTTGATAAATTGGTAGAGTGTGCTGAAGAAACGGGAGCTACCGTAGTTAGCCCTCTCGTTTGTCAAGGATTACCTATACACACAGAAGTACACTGTGCCGGTGGAGAATCTGGCATTGTCGTGGAAACTAAAGACAATACCCCACGAAGAAAAATAATTGAAAAAATTTATAAGCAAGGCCGAAAAGTAGCAGATGTGAGTCCTGGACTAAAACGTTTGAAAACTGGTCTAGCAGAGTTCCACTGCATGATTGTACGCACAGAGATATTTCAAAAAATTGGTTTGCTCGATGAAGGATTATTAAATACTAAAGAACACGTTGATTTATGTATTCAAGTAGTTGAAAATGGCGGTGAGATTTACCTTGAGCCAGATTCTGTAGTTACTTATGTACCTGGACCACCTCTAGAATCAACAGACTTGCATTTCTATATGCTGCGCTGGAGTGATGCTTGGGAACTGGCTAGTCTCCAACGCTTACGCGATAAATGGAATCTGACTGAAGATGAATACTTCAAAAGAAAGTATCAACGGTTAGGATGGCGACGCAATAGAACAATTATTAGTCCACTAACTGATAAATTGCCTTTTGGTAAACTGTTTGGCAAAGTAGCCACCAAAATTCTGAGTTTAATGGACAAAGTATTGAACAATTATCTGACTAGCCGCTACTATAAAGCAAATTTGCAAACCAGAGTTAGTCTAACCTCAACAGAGACTGTCAACTCTTCAATACCTTCAAATCAGTTGAGCTAGTTTAGCAAAACTTTTCTGGTGGGTTTATCAGCATCTTTCCTATAAAAGGTGCTGGTAGATTTTCACTAATTCATCATTAAGAAGTTCCATATTGTATTTTTCTTCTACCCTTCTTCTACCTGCTTGTCCCATCTGTGTCCAGGTTTCTGGATGTTCAATTAGATACAGTAAACGTTGAGCGATCGCTTCTGAATCTCGTTCATTAACTAAAAAACCTGATACACCGTCTTCCACCAATTCAGGTATACCCCCGTGCCATGTACTAATTACTGGTAAACCCATTGCCATTGCTTCTTTTAAGGTGTTAATAGGTCCTTCTTGATCGCCATCTTTGGCGGTGATACTCGTGGCGATAAAAAGATGGGATTGATTGAGAATATCAATAATTTCTTGCTGCTGTTTGCTACCTAATAATTTGACATTGGACTGCAAATTCAACTTTTTAATTAGTTGTTCTAAGTCGGCTTTTAAATTGCCATCACCAATAATATTATATTCTAGATTTGGATAATCTTTTATTAGTTGAGAAATAGCCTCAATACAATAGCTTATCCCTTTTTTTTCCGTTAATCGTCCAATGGTAGCAATTTTGATGTGTTCACCAGGTGTTAATTTACGAGGAGTAAAAGTAAATTTTTTGCAGTCAATTCCCGAACCATGAACCACAATTTGATTTTCATCACAGCCTAACTTTAAAACCCGTTGTCTAAAGAATTCACAATTAGTTAAAAAATATTCTCCTTCTTGGAAAAGTTGTTCATAAAGGTTGTCACCGTATTTTTTAATATCTCTACTAATATCTTTGCCTCTAAAAGTTGTGACTATCTTTCCTTTAATCAGACCCATTTGACGAAAAACTAGTCCACTGATACCATAAGTGCCAAATTGACAATGAATAATATCATAAGATGCTGCTTGTCCAATTAAAGGAATAGCCTGATAAAGTAAATTTAATGATGCTGCTTGCTTACCATATTTAAAAATGTTGATTAATTGCAATAACATCAAAGGGGATTTGGGGAAATTTGCCAAAAACAATCCTATTCCTGTTAACAATCGCAGCAGATAATTTTTAGGAATTTTAGGAGAATAGTAAGTACGTTCAATTAATTGATATTTTTTTACATTTGGATGTATTTTAGTAAGATTGATGGGTTTGCCATAGAGAGAATAAATAAAAACTTCATGTTCTCTTTCAATTAAACCAGTTAGCTGATTCAAAATAAATGACTCTGATAGTAAGGGAAATTCACCCACAAAAAATGCTATTTTCATCTTGTTTATTATCTCCTAAAATTTGGTATGAAAAGATGGATAGAAACTGTGCTAACTATCAGCCAATTTAGCTTTAGGTTTCATGAGCTTCTTAATTAACTTAATTACTGTAAGCGGAATTCTTCCTCTAGAGAAGATAGAGAGAAGAAGAGCATTAATTGAAATTACCAGTATAGGTTGTAGTAGCATTTTCATCTGCAACGTTAGAGAAGCAGTGGAAAACATAACTACCTCAGCCGAAAATATGGCTACAACTGTGGGTAAAATTACAGGTTTTGCTAATGTCACAAGATTCCATTTAGCAGCGCGACAAGTAGCAAACCAAAACCAAATTGTTGCTCCTATACCCATGACAAGAGCAACAGCGATCGCTACTCCTACTGTTCCTCCTAATTTTGCACCAATGAAGAACGCAGGTATAGATAGAGGAACTAAAGCCCAGTTAATTTTTGCATTAGTTCTAGGTTGGTTGAGAGAATTTAAGGTAGTACCCATAATAGACATAAATCCTCTAGCATAGGCGTAAATTATCACTATTTGATATATGGGAACTACTCCTTCCCATTCTGAGCCATAAACTAGGGGAATAATCCAAGGAGCAACTACAAAGCCAACACTGTAAATTTGTGAATAGAATAAAGCATAGTATTCAAGTATTTGACGTAAATAGGATTGTTTTCCTTCATCATCCCGTCGTGATAAAACTGAAAAGTTAACTTTGTTAATCTGGGATAGGGCAAATGCAGGTAGCATGGCTAACTGATATGCCAAATTGTAATAACCTAAAAGTTTTGTTCCCAACAGTTTACCTATTAAGAAATTATCTCCATTGGTATTAGCATAGACAGCTAAATTAATGCCAATTAAGCCACTAGTGTAACTCCACACATCACGTACTGCTTGCTGATCTGGAAACAAGTGATAGGTGCAATGGTAACGGCAATACCAACGTTTTAAACCAGCATCAACTATTGCTTTGCATATTTCTCCTCCAGCAAAAGACCAGACACCCGCCCCAAAGGCAGCCAAAATTAATGTGCCACACATTCTAGCGATGCCATTACCAATATTAGAAATTGCTACCTCTCGAAACTTCATTTGTCGCTGGAGTATAGCCCCGCGAGTACCAGTTCCAGCATTAATCAGAAACTTTAGGGAGACACAGACAATTAATGGAAATAGCACTGGTTGTTCAAAAAACCAAGAAATTGGTAAACCTGCCAGGGCTTGAACAATAAACATGAATATAGAAAGATTGACACCTATGCTATAAACAGCATCAACAAGTTTTTTATCTTCTAAACCTCGTTGAATCAGTACAGCAGCAGTGGCATTATCTTGAAACAAATCAGTCAAAATTGTCACCACCAATACCATCGCCCAAACACCAAAATCTTCAGGTGATAAAAGCCGGGCTAAACATATTTGGGCAATCAATTGACCAACTCTACTAATTGCATAACCAGATGTCAACCAGAGTCCACTTTTGGCTATTTTTACGGTGGTATTTTTATCGGACATAAACCTCAATTTGCTATTTGTATATAGAGGAATGGGGTGTTTTTTCCTTTGCGATTTCTCTGCCTTTTTCCCCTAATTTGGCTCGCAATTGTGAGTCTTGGCACAATTGCCTGAAAGCATTAACTATTTCATCGGGTGAATTAGAATCTACCAAAAGCCCGTTTTCTTCGTGATATACTGCATCAACAACTCCTCCAATGCGTGCAGCAACTACAGGTTTACCAAAAAAACCAGCTTCTCGATAAACAATACCAAATCCTTCAATACTCGCATCTTGAGTATCAAAGAAGGTAATCATAGCAAATATGTCGCAGGCTAAATAATATTTTGCTAGTTCTATATCGGGAATGTATCCAGCAAAATGTACCCGGTTTTCTAGTCCTAAACTCTGGGATAGGAATCTCAGTTCAGATTCCATTGCTCCCCTACCAGCAATTAGGTAGTGAACATCTATTCCTTCAGCTAACAATTGCGGTAAGGATTTAATAATTCGATCAAATCCTTTGCGGGTAACTAAACGACCAACTGAAAGAATGACTATAGCTGATTCAGGAATGCCGTATTTTTGCAGCACTTGGGAACGCACTTCGGGATGGATATCTTCAGGAATTTGAATTCCAAATTTTTGCGGTCTAACAGTTGGGTTAATTATGTAGGTAGGTGTGTTGATATCAAAGTTTTGTTTGAGATAATCACAGGTAAAAGAACTGTTACAAACAATTCCTGATAGTCGTTTCAATGTCAATGAAAACAGAAAACGGAAGACAGGATTTTTCAAAGGACACAGCAAATCGTCACCGTGCAGGTAAATAAAGCATTTAACAGGTAATAGATAAGTCAGCAATAACAGCGAGGGAAAATCATAACCATGTCCCCATTCAATATAGTTATATCGGTAATGGAAATAGAGTCTTATAGCCATAAAAAAAGACCCTATCATGTTAAATATCTGCTTAATTAAACCCCCAAATTTACCAGGAATTACAGGCAGAAACCAACGATATACGGCAAAAGTTTGTTCTTGATCAAAGGCTTTATCTCCAGGATAACTAGATGCTAGGACAATTACTTGTTGAGGATCTTGGAGACAGCGATTATAAACATACTCTTCAATTCCTCCTTCTTTAGGAAAAAAAGTCCGAGAAATAACGAGTATTTTTGGTAAGTTGGTGGAGTTTTTCATTATTTATTTTGCTAATGAAACCCGTTGATTCATCAAGGGATAAATTTGTTATGATAATTATTCAAGCAAAGGTAAAACCTTTTTTACGCATGGTTGCCTACATAAATTTTGTATGTGATTTAGCGGCAATTTGTTGTATGTCTTGAGTTTCATCTCTCAAGTCATACATACCTGTAATTTCCATAACTTTTTGGGCGCAAGCTGTTAACGAACACTCTCTTCTCACCCAATTTTGAGCTTTGCTGATAATAGCAGCAGTATTGGGATTTTCTACAGTATTGATAATTACATCTGCTACCTCAGAAGGATTTTTAGGATTAACAGTCCATTGCGGTGCAAAGTGGCTTAAAATTTCGGCAATTCCTCCTGTATTACTGCCTACAACTGGCACACCACAGGCTATTGCTTCTACTACTGTTCTGCCAAATGGTTCTCGTGGTGCTAAAGTAACGACAATATCGGCATATTGATAATAATTTTCCATTTCAAAAGTTTGCGGTAGAATTGAGAAGCAATCAGCTATTTTTAATCCTTCAGCGTCCCCATACAAAAGACGACTGGCGATTTTATTAGGTGTTTTATCTTCACCTATAATTACAGCATGATAGTTATATCCTTTTGCTTTCAGTGCAGCTAAAACAGGCAATATAGCGAATAAATTTTTATCATTCATATCTCCTGAAAGTTTAATGCGGCTGGGTGTGAGTATTAACTTTACACCAGGTTTTAAAAAAGGTTGTAAGGCTTTTGGTGGTTGAGAATCAGAAGATTTGCTATTAAATTTATCAACATTAATGGGGGGATACAAAATGCCTTTGATATTGGGTGTAAAGTGTTTAATGTGTCTGGCTGTATAGTAAGAATTGCAAATCGCTCCAGGATTAAGTAAAGTAAAGGCGATTTTTCTGGCTAAATATCCTAAAGGGTTATTAGATAAGCCTAAATCACGAAAAATAAAATAAACTGGACGGCGGTAACGTAATTTTGGTGTAGCTAATATCAGTAGAGGAATTAATTGGCGCTCAATACAATTTTCCAACAATAGGGGAAAATCTTTAGGTTGCTGATGTACCCATTTCAATGCTTTGTGAATGAATTCTTTTTTGTTTTTAGCAGGAATTACCTCCAAGTATTTTTCTAGTCCTTGTTTTTTCAGATATTCCTCTAATAATGAATCAGCCCTAGTTAAAATTTTTAAGTTAGCCGCTTTGCCAATTTGTTCAAATCCTTGAACCATGATCGAAAGGGAAACTAAACCTCCACCCAATGTATTTTGAGCGCCGGGTAATATTAAAAGTTGCTTTTCTGGATGTGTGTTCATAAAAATAACTGCTTAATTAGAGTCTTTGGGTTATTGACCTGAAAATTTGTAACGGACATATCCTCGTAAGCCATAACGCAATAGCAAAATTCCTTGTCCGGGAATAGCGGATATGGTTCGAGATAATAATCGGATTAAGGTATCTTTAGGACTGCGACGAATAGCGATCGCTTCTTGAATTGATAGCCAAATAATCACTAGGATTTCAATCCAAGATGCACCCCCTTTTTCAATAGCTTTATAGACGAGATAATCAGCATCTCGTTGTAGGTCAAACCTTGCTGATAAGCCTTGATTTTCTGCACTTTGATTAATAAAGTTAGCAATCGCTTCTCGCTGTTTAATTAGACGGTCAATATTATCACTGTGGGCGCGAATATTTTTCCCGTGTATACGATAAAACATTAAGTTTTCATTAATTCCCCCTACTTCTCCATAAAAGGGTAGTGAGGAATTCAAATAACTATCAATACCCATGTTGCCTTGAGATGGCATTACTTTTTCTAAACCGCTACGGCGATAAGCAGAAGCAGAAGTAATACCAGAGGCATATTTTCCCCATTTCAATAACAGATGCTTAACATTTCCTTGACTCATCCGATCAGAAGCACTGCCACCTGTTGGTACACTTTCTGCATTCACAGAAGTCCAACAATGAGCAATCATTACCCATTCAGGATGGGATAAAAAACCAGAGACTACTTTTTCTAATTTCTCTGGGTGGTAATAGTCATCTGCATCCAAGAAACAGACAATTTCACCTGTGGATTTAGCATATCCAGCATTACGAGATGCACTCATGCCGCCATTTTCTTGAAATACAGGAATTATGCGATCGCCATAAGACTCGATTACCTCCCTAGAGTTATCTGTCGAACCATCATCTACCACAATTAATTCAAAATTTTGATAACTTTGCTGAAATACACTTTCAATCGACTGTCGCAAAAAACGAGCATAATTATAGTTAGTAATGATCACACTAACAAGAGGCAAATTCTGCTGATTTTTGTCTATTTTTAGAGTTTCTACTGTTGGCATACTTACATCCTTAACTAAATATAATTTCAAATCACAGCTGACAAATTTTTTCGCTGTTTTAATTGATTTGGCTGATGTTCACCCATTCCTACAGCGATTAATGTAATAGGCATAATTGTTGATTCAAATGCCATCACACAAAAGCTTAAAGTCAAGATTAAAAAAAACAATAACCGTGATAAAGGTCTACCAACTCGTGTTTGATAAAGCCAGTGAATTAGAGACAGCCAATAACCAGCAAAGATAGCTGCACCAATTACTCCCCGACGGTAAAGTAAAGTTCCTAAATATAAGCTATGGGTTCCTACTTTAGCAGGTTCGTATCCTGGTAATACTCCTTCTCCCTCTTCCACAAAACCAAACAGAAATTGAATATTTGAACTATTTTGAATTTCTTGGATAGTTCTTCTGTAGATTTCACCTCTCACCTCAGTTGAATCACCCCGATAATCAGATGTAGCTTTGGCGCTATTGTTAGCAGTATCTAAAATCAAATTTGTGACAGGAGGAAGACAGAGCGTAAAAAAAGCAACTATAGCAATTAAGCCACAGATAAACCTGAATCCCCAAACCTTTCCTGTGGTCAGTAAGAATCGGATTACCATGACAAAAGTTAATGCCAGCCAAGCAGAGCGAGTACCGCTTAACAGCAACAGAAAAACTCCTGCTGTCAGCAATAAAAACGACCACACACGATTTTTTAGATCCAATGCCAAGAGGTTGACAAAGCCTAGAACTACCGCTAAAGATTCCGGTCCATGAAAGAAGAAAAAGTAACGGGCAAAACCAGCAATTGAACTATCTTCTGTTCTGTATGGTCTTAAATAATTAGTATTACCCGCACCTATGACAAAGGTGCTACTCTTACCAGTCAAAAAGCCAAATATACTGCGGGATGGGTTGTACTCAGCTTCTTTCCATCCGAAAAAGATCACTACCCAAAATAACAGCATCAAAACTACAACCACAGAAAATGCCCAACCAACAACTTGGGGTCGCACCCGAATGCGTTTAGTTTGGATATACCAGATCAGAATAGCTGGGGCAATAATATCGTTAAATGTGCCTGTAAAATCTTTTGTACTGAAAGCTGCACCGGGATGAAAACTGCCGTAAACTATTTTGGCAATTATTCCATAAGCACTGTGAGTAAATAAAAAAAGTACGAGGGGATGGGGACGGTTTAATTCGATTTTTCCTTGGTGGTGATATTCATAAGCCAGCACGCCAAGAGCTAATAAGAATAATAAGTAACTCCATCCCCACAACCACCATAAGGGAATTAGTACAATACCCGTGGCATAAACACGCTCTGATTGGGAAAGGGCTTCCCAATTAAGCCAAATGCCATTAAATAGGCTGCTCTGAGCTTTAGTTTGGGATGTGGTTGGTGATAATCGCATCAGCCTACCTCAGTAATTTGATGTTCGTAAAGATAGCCTTCCTGTTGTGTTTCCACACCATTAACGACTAAGCCAACTGTCTGAGCTTGATGCCTTTTAAGCTGATTGATACTGTCGTTGAATGGGTTGCGATAGCTATTTCCTGGTGAGACGACAAGCAAGACATTATTTACTACCTGTGTCATGAATAAAGCTTCATTAGTCAGGCTCAAGGGAGGGCTATCAATTAAAACATAGTCATATTTATTGTTTGTTTGTGCCAGATTCAGAGCCTTTTCAAAACTCCCACTAGCAATGAATTTATTGATATTTTCAGATGCTGGTATTATCCTCTGTAAATCAATATTGGGACGCACAGAAATTGGTGTAGATGCTAATTCTTGGGAATTATTGATATTTATTCCCAGTCGCTGACTCAACTGATTTTTATGCACATCAGCATCAACAACTAAAATCCGAAAACCAAGGGAGTTTAATGCTATGGCTAATCCCATTGTGATAGTAGTTTTACCTTCCCCCTGAGAGGCGCTACTAATGAGTAAGCGATTATTGGGTAACGATATCATGCTGATAGCTGAAGCTAACCGTTGATATTCGATAGCTGTATTTAATCTCGGATCGATATTTGGCAAAAAATTTTTAAAGCGGGGAATACTGATGAGAACTGGAATGTTAACTTTTTGAATATCTCTGGTGCTAAGTAAGGGGTTACGACTTTCTAAGAACAGAGCTAAAGCTATACTCCCAAAACCTGAAGCCAAAATTACCCCTAAAATAATAACCCGTTTTCCCCCACCAATTGGTTTAGAATCTATTCTCGCTGGATCAAGGACTTGGACACTGGGATAAGCACTAAAAGCATTTAGTTGGCTCTGCTTTATTCGTGCTACTAAACCGTTATAAACCCCTTCGGCAATATCCAACTGTTGTTGGAGTTCATTCAAGCGAGCTTGCTTGATGGGGAAGGTGTTTAATTCTGCGATAAACCGATTAATTTGGTTTTCTAAATACTTTGCTTGAGTTTGCAGCCCACTAGCTTGAGTTTCTGTAATAATTAATTGCTGTATTAATGCTGCTGAGTTTTCACCTATTTTGTTATCTACTACCAAATTGCGAGCTTTGTCCGTCACAGCTTGATTCAAATTTTGTTTTTGTAAATTTAACAGTTGCTGCCGTTGCTCTTGTAAATTGATAACTTGAGGATGGGTAGGTAAATATGTAATTTGTGCTTGCACTAAAGCCAAGTCAATCTCAGTTATCTTTTCCTGAATATACTGATAATCTCTATTTTCTTTTAAGTTTAAGGATTGAACACCTTGATTTGATGTCAAACCAATTTTTATTGATAATACGTGTGCTTCCTGTTTTCGGGATTGTGCTTGGGCAAGAGTTTGTGCTTGCAGAGTTTTTAACGTACTAATACTTTTGGCAATTTCATTTGCTTGTGATTCACTACTAACTAATCCAGATGATTGTTTAAACTGAGCTAATTCTGTTTGGGCTTTTTTAAATTTATAAAATGCTTGTTGAAATTCTTGTTCTAAAAATTGCGATCGCTGTTTAGCATCCTCTTGACGTAGTTCATTTAAACGTCGCTGAAACACATCAATAAGAGTATTAATTCTCTGTTCTGCTAATTTTGGTTCAGAAGCTTGAGCAGTAATAGAAATAATGGTTGACTCTCCTTGTGGAGAAATTTCAAATAAAGATTTATATAAATCCAACCGGGGATATTTATCTTTTTCAGGATCAAGATCCCTAACTCTATTCATAGCTTCATTACTATTGAGAATTGAACGCAGAATATTTAATGGATTCACTTGCTGAGAAAACTTCACACCTTGATCACTCAAATTGCCCAACTTTCCTAAATTGGCATTTAAATCACTACTGGAGTTAGGCAGAATGAGTTGAGCTTTAGCCTGCCATTTAGGTTTTAAATTCAGGATACCGTGAGCAGCAATCACCACTACCAATAGATTCAAACCTAGTAATGGTTTCCAGTGTCTAAGAGCAATCGTGATAAACATATTCATTTTCCTGCAATTAACCTCTTCTGATCATGTATTTTGCCAAATTGTCCTGATCTTGAATTTTGAATCATGAATATTTTTCTAAAAGATAATCGGATAATTTTGGCTCATTGAACAAAGGCTTTGTTATAGGTAGGGGCGGATTTACTATTGCTTCTTCCAGGCTTTCTAAAGACAAGCAATGTTTGACTCCGAATGGTTCAACCGATTGAGCAAACCACAACTGATGATCATCAACGTGTTCACGATAAGCGGCCAGACGAGGTATCAACACAAAAGATGTTTTCGTCTCTGCTAGAAATCTAGTAGAACCTTGCCCAGCGTGGGAAATAACTAAGCGAGATTTTTCCACTAATCTTTCCATTTCATTGGTTGTGACTATTGAATATAAGGTAATTTGTGGATAATTCTGTAAAAGCATTATCTCAGTTTTACCATATTGCACCACTAATGGTTCGTTAATTAAACCCTTTTTTATTAAAATTGATAGCCAATTTACCGCTCTATCAAAGGGATAAGGAATAGTACCAAAGGTTACAGTAATCATGGATTGAAATTAGGTTATTCAAGTTCATCGCCGTAGAGATATACAGCTATCCTAAATAGGCTATGAGTCATGGCAAGTCTTTTCAAATTCTGTAAGTGCAATACCTATGAGATTTTCTCATAATTATCGAGAATCGCTGATCATATTTACTGGATCGCATAGTTAAATTAACTACGATAAACTATGCCTTTATATTTAGCCTTTGTGTACTTGTTACACAAGGTTGGCCATTGGACATAAAATTCATGACAAAGAGGATAGACCAATTTGCCGCTTACACTTAGCTCTTGAGCGCGAGAAATACTTTCGATATAAACAAACCTAATCCCCAATAACTTAGATGCAATGGCAAAACCAACAGCCAGACTTGCCCCTGTGGAAACCACTAAGTCTGGTTTTTCTGTCCAAATAATTCTGAATACTGAGGGAAGATTTTTGAGAAAAGTCAGTATATCTCTAGGCGCTTGATAAGGCAACCAATGGATTTTTTCTTGATTTTCTACAAGAACTTCTGTATCCTTTTTGCGATCTGTTATCCAGACTCTTTCATGTTTATGCCAAAAAGGTTTTAAGCCTTGCATAGTAGAAAAATGTCCACCTGATGTAGATACTAATAGTAACTTCATACCACTGCTTACACCCCCGTCAATAATGGTACTTCTACGATACTGATATAACTTAACCTGGAACAAAGCGAATACGCATTAAATAGCAAAAGCTTGTTCGTAGTTATACATTGCTTAAGTGCAAGACACCAAGCAAAATCACTTACGTAAATTCCTATACTTTAGAAACTTAGTTAATGTGTTTCTTATCTCAAGTTAACTAAATATAACATCAATATATATCTATAGATATATAGATATATATTTTTTAGATTAAGAATTTTAAGGTATTATTTTATTTGTGAATTACTTAGGTTTTCAGGATTGACAAAAATATCATTTATGTGTTCTTAGATAATTCCATTACGCAATTACGCACCCTAAAGGAGATGGTTGATGTCACACTTGCGTAAGTCCTATTAAGTATTAATCCGGTTTGATCCGGGCGTTTATCTGTTGCGATCGCTATCTAACCGGCATCAGTTAAACATTTGTAACTTATATATATTACAAAATGAATTATGAAATATGGGTTCCAGCTAAGTAGCCCGTTGTCCAAGCACTTTGGAAGTTAAAGCCACCTGTAACGCCATCAACATCCAAGATTTCACCGGCAAAGTACAAGCCAGGAACTAATTTACTTTCCATAGTTTTAAAGTTAACTTCCTTAAGGCTAACCCCACCACAGGTAACGAATTCTTCCTTAAATGCACCTTTGCCAGAGATTAAGTATTCTCCCTGAGAAATTTCTTGAACTAGCTGATTTAAGGTTTTGTTGGAGATTTCTGCCCAACGGTCTTCCGTAGTAATACCAATACGGGCAATGAGATATTGCCAAAGCCTGTGGGGTAAGTCTACTCCGCGATGGAGAGCGATCGCTTTTTTGCCCCATTCCTGTTTTACGGCTAAAAGCTTTTGTCTAACTTCTTCTTGTTGCAAGTTAGGCAACCAATTAATGATTAATTTGCATTGATAGCGGTTTTCATGAAGTATCCTCGCACCCCAAGCGGAAAGTTTCAGCACGGCTGGACCACTCACACCCCAATGGGTAATTAACAATGGTCCAGTTTGTTGTAATGGGGTTTTACTTGCAACTGATAACCGTAGATTTACAGAATTAACACTAATTCCTGCTAATGCTTGCAATTTTGGATCAGTAATATTGAAAGTAAATAATGAAGGTACAGGCGGTTCGATGTGATGACCTAATTCTCTAGCGATTTTATAACCGATTAAGCTGCTACCTGTAGCTAGAAGTAAGCTATCGCAATATTTAGTTTCTCCCGACTTAAAAATAATTTCAAAACCCTCGTTTTGTCGGTTCACAGAAATTACAGGCGTACCAATACTCAGTTCTAACCCAGCATCAAAAGCAGCTTTTATTAAACATTCGGCAATGGTTTCAGAACGATCTGTAATGGGAAACATCCGCCCATCAGCTTCCGTTTTCAAATTTACACCATGTGCAGCAAACCAATCTACAGTGTCTAGGGGCTGAAAACGAGTAAAAGCACCCCGTAAGGCTTTACCACCTCTGGGGTAATTCTGCACTAATTCAGCTGGAGAAAAACAAGCGTGAGTGACGTTACAGCGTCCCCCACCGGAAATTAACACTTTTGCCAAAGGTTTACGACTGGCTTCGATTAAAGTAACTTTGGCTTGAGGATTAGCTTCAGCACAGGCGATCGCGCCAAAAAATCCCGCCGCACCACCACCAATAACTACAATTTGCAAGGGTAACAAGTTCAAAAATATCTCAATAACACCTATG
>NZ_JAYGHA010000043.1:0-36237 GCF_034931405.1 Anabaena sp. UHCC 0451
CCCTTTCTAACTCAGAACCTCTCGCATCACTAGCAGAGTTAGCCATTACAAACCCTGCTCTCCCGGTTTCATTTAAGGTGCTGTAAAATAAACTAATCCAGATATAATTGGCATTATCTATTTTCGGTAATCCTAATTCTTGAAATCGGATATCACCTTTCATTTTCTCCTTATCCACCTTATCAACGTTAAATGGTGGATTTGCCATCACAAAATCAAAATAATTGATAAAATCTATCTTAGCGTGGTTAATTTCATAATAAGTATTACCCTGTTTAATGTCTCCTGAAAGTCCATGTACTGCTAAGTTCATTTGACATAAATTAACAGTTTCTCCTACTTTTTCTTGACCATAAATACTAATTTCTTCATTAGGTTTTTTCTGATGTCTTGTGATAAACTTCGCACTTTGGACAAACATACCACCAGAACCACAAGCAGGGTCATATATTCGACCGTTATATGGTTCTAAGATTTCCACAATTAATTTAACTATAGAAGTAGGTGTAAAAAACTCTCCTCCTTTCTGTCCTTCACTCATAGCAAACTTACCCAGGAAGTATTCGTAAATCTTGCCGAAAGCATCCCCTTCTAAATCTGCACCAAAATCAATTTTATTAAACTTTTTCAGTAATTCTATTAATAACTCGTTATCAATTTTAGTATAATTTTTAGGTAAAGTACCATCTAAATCTGTATTTTCATTTTCTATCGCCTTCATTGCTTGGTTAATAGCTTTACCGAAGTTTTCACTTTCTGGTAATTCTATTAATTTAGAAAAACGTGCTTCTTCAGGTAAATACATTACACCTTTAGCCTGAAAATCGGTTTTAGAAATTCCTCTTCTACCGCTTCCCTTGCTTTTTAATTCCTGTTCAATTTTGGTAAATTTCCAGTCAGCATAACGCAGAAAAATTAAACCTAATACTGGTACAGAATACTCTGATGATTTTAGTTTAGAATTTGCCCTGAGTTCATCAGCAGCATCCCATAAACGCTTTTCTAAATCTGTTGTGTTAGCTGGCATGGAGGAATAGTCATAATGAAACCTTGTGAATTATACGGCTATCTGTACCTAAAAATACTTGATTCCACATAATTCTTAGATGTCTTCGTGAAATAAAGTAGTAGGAGTCCCGTTTCCTTAACGTCTCTAAGAATTATTAATTTTGTCTTTCTAACCAATACAAACTTACTAGCTACAAATTATTTCATTGATTAGTATTTACTTTTGGTACAGATTTGGTACAGATTTGGTACAAAGCCACGCTACGCTATCGGCGAATATAAAGATGCCTCCGGCACGCTTCGCGAACGCTACTACACAAGCGAAGTCCACCTTCGTGGACTAATGAAAAATCAAGGCTTCTGAACCCACGTTCGCCTCTGGCGTTCCCGAAGGGTAGGTGGGTTTTGTCTGTGTAGCCGCGATTTATAATCGCCCAGAGAGTATGAATTTAGACTTTTCAAACATCCTCTAAGGGAGTTTTTCACTTTCTACCAATGAAAGCTTAAAGCCTTATAGATTACAGGTTTCTTTTCAAAGCGGGTGGCGGGAATCGAACCCGCATTATTAGCTTGGAAGGCTAAAGTTTTACCACTAAACTACACCCGCAAATTTCCAGCTATTTAAATATAACACAGCCTTCTTGAAATTGCAAGCCTTTATTGAGAATTTATTGGCTCAATTTTAATCCGCACATATAAATTGCTTAAATCTGGTTTTGAACCATCCTGATTATAAGCAGCCACAAAGCCCTCTTGCTTAAAAATCTCATTTAGTGCTTGCTCATAACTGCTTTTTTCACTGCTGAGTGTCGCCGGTTCAATATTGATAATTATTGCTTGTTGAAATTTACCATTATTATCAATCACTAAACTAGCCAGTATATTTGCTGATTTTAGTCCCGAATCACTGGGAAGAAAATTAAGTTCTAATTCCTGACTGCGACTTCCTTGGTATTCTGCCAAAACATCGGGTAAAGCATCAACTCTTAATTTCCGTTCTTGTCTTAATTGCTCTACTTCATCTTTCAGTATAGGATCAATATTAGCCAAAACACCCCCTTCTGTTGGAGTTGGTGAAGTTTCTGGAATTGGAGTTGTTGAAGTTTCTGGAGTTGGAGTTGTTGAAGTTTCTGGAGTTGGAGTTGGTGAAGTTTCTGGAATTGGAGTTGGTGAAGTTTCTGGAGTTGGAGTTGGTGAATCTGAGGGAATATCGTTTGGGAGTAAAGTTCCCTCTCCCAGCTTGACTTCTTGACGACGATTCCAGGGAAGATCATCTAATGGAATAGTCTGTGTAGGTAGAGGTGTAAATGTAGGTGTAAATGTAGGTGTCGGTTGGGGTGTAAATTGTATTTGCGGTTTTATTGACGGTGTAAATGTAGGTGTCGGTTTGGGTGTAAATTGTATTTGCGGTTTTATTGACGGTGTAAATGTAGGTGTCGGTTTGGGTTCTACTGGTTGATTATTAACTGCAATGTTCTTGTTTTGATTTAACTGTGAGAAACTAAAATCAGAACTTATCACCTGATCATTTGGGTTTTCAGGCGTGGTGAGCGTAGTTTTTGGTAAACTCGCTTTGACAGAATTTTGCGTTGACTGGGAAAATTCCGGTTTAACTGTTGTAGTTGTTGACTTGGGTTGAGGTGTTAATTTTTCTTGAGGTGGAATATCTATCAACTCAACAGCAATATCATCTTGACTAGGTTGGGGAATCCAAGGTCTAAATTGATCAGATGATCGTAAAAACCAAAACACTAACAAATGTAGAGAAATTGAACCTATAAATACAGCTATCCACAAAAAAGGTGGATCTGTATGCCTGTAATTAAGGGTATCATCTTGCAACTCACAACTGGATTTGACACTGTTCATGTTTAATTATCCAGCAGAACTTTAGTCATTAGCCATAGAAGCATTTGATTCTGTTCTTACTACAAAGGTAAGAACCGTTTCATCTATTCCTTTTAATTCTAAAGGACTACCTTTAGTGATTTCTTCTTCCTGCAAATAATCTGCAACAGCAGCAGAAACCAAGATAGTACCAGGTACAGCAGCAGCTTGTAACCTAGCTGCAATGTTCACGCTAGGACCAATCGCCGTATAATCAGCACGTTCCGAACTACCAAACATTCCCACTACTGCTGTACCCTGATGGATACCACAGCGAAACTGCACACCTTTACGCCCATCAGTCTCAAATATGCCTTGTTCTAGCCATCGGTTATTTAAATTTACTAGAGCTTGTTGCATTCCTCTAGCAGTACCGATAGCACGACGCACCTGTTCATTTGGTGTTAGTTCTTCTGGCGCTCCGTACAAGGCTAATATAGCATCTCCCATAAATTTATCTACAGTACCGCCATTATTAAAAACAACTGCGGTCATAATTTCTAAATATTCATTCAATACCTCTGCGACTTTTCTGGATCTGAGTGTATTGGATAGCTGGGTAAAACCAACAATGTCACTAAATAAAACTGTAACTAAGCGTGGTTCTGGCTGCAAATCTAAGGACAAAGTTCCAGCTGCCGCTTTTTTAACTAATGCAGATGGTAAAAAGCGTTTGAGAACTGATTCTGTCAGGTAGGTGTTTAATTCCAAGACGCGTTTTTCATTTTCCTTGAGAGCTAAAAGATTCCTAGCCTCTGCCAGAAGTTCCCGATCATTAAATGGTTTAGCTAAATATGCGTCAGCACCATGTTCTGTCCCTTCAATGCGAGTTTCTTCATCAGCTTTTGCTGTCAGGAGAATTATGGGTGTACCCCGCATCAAATCATCGCTGCGGATCATCTGAATCATTTCTAATCCAGTTACCAAGGGCATCATTAAGTCAGTGATGATCAGGCTAGGAAGGATTTCTCGTGACAAATTATATCCTTCGTAACCGTTGCGGGAGGTAGCTACTTGATAGCCACTGTTACGGAGAATATCGGCTACATAGCCTCGCATATCTGGGTTGTCATCTACGACTAAGATTAATTGCTCAGTAGCTGGGTGAGTATAAATTTGTCCATTAGAATCTACAATTTGTAAATTGGCTGATGAATTTCTGGTAATAACTTCTCTGTTGTCAAATGCTGACTCTACTTGTTCTAAATCGGCTAATTCTACATTGGCACGGTCGATATTTAAGTCAACCTGTGTATTAAATACCTGTGCTGGAGGTAAGTGTTCTGCCCCAGTTAACAGGCGGACGCTAAATTGAGTACCTTGTCCATAAACTGATTGCACTGTGACTTCGCCACCGTGCAGTTCGACTAATTCTTTAACTAAGGATAAACCCAATCCACTACCTTCATAGGTGCGGTTTTCTGAGCCTTCAGCCTGACGGAATCGCTCAAATAGATGGGGGATTTGTTCTGGAAGAATACCAATACCTGTATCTTGAATTTGCAAGATGCAGCTATTCCCATCATTGAACAATCGGACAGTGATTTTACCCCCATCAGGAGTAAATTTCATCGCATTTGATAACAGGTTATAAACGACCTTATCAAATTTTTCTATATCCAAGTAGACTGTTGGACATTCAAATAAATCTGTAACAACTCGCAGCCCCTTTTTTTCACAATAAAGACGAAATGACTCAACAATTTGGCTGACAAATTCGACCATATCGCAAGGGCGGAAACTCGGTTGCATTCTGCCAGCGTCTAGGCGTTGTAAATCTAGTAGTTGATTTACTAATCGGAGAAGACGACGAGAATTGCGGAGGGCGATCGCACATTGATCATAAGATAAACCTTCACCCACTTCCACTGCTGACTCTAAAGGTCCTTGAATCAAGGTGATGGGAGTCCGAAATTCATGGGAGATATTTTGAAAAAATTCAGTTTTTTGTCTATCTAATTGAATTAAACGTTCGGCTTGTTCACGAGTTGTTTGGTATAAGCGTGATTGTTGAACGGCGATCGCTGCTTGAGCGGCAACTGCTTTCGATAGTTCAATTTCTGATGGTAGCCACTTGCGGATTTTGTTACCTTCTCTCAGCGTGATACTACCGATACAGTTGCCATCAATGATCAGAGGGACGACCATGAGCGATCGCGGTCGCATTTTCAAAGGTAAATCAAAAGCTTGGACATCTACGGGAGAGTGAGTAATATCAGTAATTACCACAGGCTCTTTTGTTAATAAAATTTCCGTCAGAATTGGATTTTTCTGGATAGGTGCTTGGGAACTAGATAAGTGCTGAGTTAACGAGCGCCGATTCCTGCTGATCTGATTTCCCGGAAAATTATCTAAATCTTTAGAACTGTCATACAAACCTACACATTGGACAAATTCATCTTCCTGAGTCCATAAAGACAGGACACAACCATCTACTTGTAAGGCTTTTCCCAATCTTTGGGTGATGGCTGCAAATATATCTTGTGGGTCTAAGCTAGAGCGAATTTCTCTAGTAATTGTATTAATTAAAGCTTCCCTCTTGGCTAATTCTTCTACTTGTTCATACGCATAAGCTTGAGACAAAGCCAAGGCAGCCTGATCGGCAACAATAGATACTAATTGAACTTCTTCTTCTTCCCAAACACGCGATTGATAACACTGATGTAAAGCTAATACTGCTCTAAGTTCTTGTTGACAAATTAATGGAACAACTAAGCTAGAACAAATATTAGCATCATTGAAAGCCACAGCGCGTTCTTCATTACCTTGAATACGCTCATCATCAGCTACATTATAAATTACCTGCACTTCCCCAATTTCCCACACTGTATGCGCCAAAAGCGGCAATGGAGTGATCGATTCTGGATTCTGAGTAGATGACTTGTTGCTACCTTCAGATATTGGGGATAAAGAAGAATTATTTGCCCCTGTCTCCGATCTCTGTTGCTCCTGAAATGGTTCTTGATCAGATTTTTGGTAGATAAATCCTTCATCTGCCAATTGCTCATCCTGAAAAGGACGCAACAGGCAAACATCCACCTCCAACATATGCCCGACTGTATCAACAATAGTTTGTAAAATTTGCCGATAATCTAGGGCGCTACGAATAGTATTGGTGACAGTATTCAGCAGGGATTCTCGACGTAGTGTCCGGGTAAGTTCGCGGGTTCTGGCTTTGAGAACATTATGTGTATCCAAAGCTTGACGTACCACAGCCTTAAGTTCTTCAGCTTCCCAAGGTTTTGTAACATATTTAAATACCTTGCCAGAGTTAATAGCCTCCACCAAGTCTTCAACATCGGTGTAGCCAGTTAAAATAATCCGAATAATATCTGGGTATTGAGTTGCTGTCAGACTTAAAAATTCTGTACCGCTCATCATCGGCATCCGCTGGTCGGAGATAATCACGGCGATATCTCCCTCTTGTGCCAGTAATTCTAGCGCCGCCGGACCAGAGTTAGCCCTCAGCACCTGGTACTCACGATAGAAACTGCGATAAAGCAAGTCTAGGTTGTCTGGCTCATCATCGACAACCAAAATTTTTGGTTTCCTGTTGGCTTGTAATGTCATGCCCCGCTTTCCTGCTGCAACAGCAGTCGGATAAAGAATAATCTGCTCAGATAGGGATCTTTCTGAGTCAGGTCAAGTTTGAGCATTTCGACCAAGAGACTGTTGGGACACATGACGGCTAAGTGTAAGAGTGTTTACTCAAAGTAATTGAACTCAGTAGCTGGTATTAAAAGTTTTTATCGATGCCGCTGGACAGTTGATTTCACGATCATTTTTGATTCATTGTGTTGACCTCGACTGAGCAAATCTGTTCTTATCTCCTTTTATAACCTGCTGGTGCTACATACAACCCTTGGATCATATTGATTTTTCCCATTCCAGCCGTGATACTAACATTTGTAGGTCATTTTTTTTAATCATGGTCAATGGTAGAGTCATGAATATGACATATAATATTCATATTTAAATGCAAAGTATACTATTAAACAAGTACATCTTGCCAATCTGGATTTGAATGTAACAGAGATTTAAATGCAGCTATAAATCTCTCGGAAGCTGTCAGTTAGGCAGTGTTAGCCTTTGGACTCTTTTGTGCCGACACTTCCAGGCTCTTTACCGATTATTATTGGGGTAAAACTTTGAATCTGGGTTAGCTGTATGGTCAAAAAATCGTCCGGCGCTCTAAGACTGAGGACGGAGCAATGCTTAAACAAATTTACGTTAAATCAATTTAAGTTTAAACTAGTTTTGAAATCCTGGTTTTTTCATCCACATCACCAACAATCAGTGACAGATGCACGCATCCCCAATTCCTGTCAATTTCAAATCCGTGCGGCTGTATCTACTGATTTGCCTGGTATTGCCCAAATCATTGCCGAAAGTTTTCATTCCCAACAAGGTTTTTGGGGATGGGCTTTTCCTTTATTTCGTTTGGGTATTTATGAAGACTTAAGGCATCGTCTAGCGGCAATGACACCTCATCAAGTTTGTTTAGTGGCTGTTGATAGCAGTATAAATGGCAATAATCAAATACTGGGAACTGTAGAAGTGGGTATTCGTTTAAGCGATACTTGGGCAAATACTCAAAAGTCTTTTCCCTACCTGTCTAATTTAGCTGTTCACCCCAAATACCGTAGGTATGGCTTGGCTTCCGGTTTACTGATTGGTTGTGAACAAGTTTGCCAAGACTGGGGATTTGAAGATTTATATCTCCATGTCTTAGAAAATAACCATCAAGCTAGGCAGCTGTATTTCAAGCTGGGATATCGGGTACATAAAGTTGAATCCCATTGGAACAGCTTTTTCCTCTATCCCTCACGGCAGATTTTCTTGCATAAACGCTTAATTAATCGAGGGGGGTAGGGAAAACCTCTAAATAAAATCACGGTTTTCAAAATATACAGCGGTAGTCAGCAGTAAAACCATTGAGACGCAAGGCTATAAATTAGGTATCCCTCATCTTGGCTTTGTATGACAGATGTCATCTTTATCAAAACTTTAAAAAAAGATGACTGGAGTTGAAGACAAACTCACCTCAATCCCATAAAATACTATTATTAATTTTAGAAAAACACTTTTTTTAGTCATAAATTTGGTTGGGGTTTACAGACAATTCTTGATCAGACAAGCATAATTCCAAAACTTAACTTAATTAAACAGATGATTCGTTGACGTTTTGAAGTGCATATTCCTACTATCTTCATTAAAAATTTAAGAAAATATGGATAGCAAACAACGCCAACGCTATCAGGCTGCTATATTATCAACTTACGGCTCTGAAAATAGTTTCCTTGACAACATTGCTATGCGAGATGGAACTGAGCAATGGCGATGCTCGCCGCAGGCATCGCAGATGTCTGATATTCTTGAGTCTTTGCATAGGGGAAAAGTTTTAATTGTAAATAGTCGGAAGCGTAATGGGTTAATAGTCTTTAAACGCTATCATGCAGAGTTTGCAGGTCCTGGAGCATTAGTAGGTGGCGATTATGATCGGGATTGCCAATTTGTAATACCTGTAGGTAATCTCTCTTTATTAACTCCTGAATCTCATGAAGATCGTCAGAAAGCCTACTTAATCAGACGACAATGGGTTCGCTTAATTAAACAAATTACAGAAAATTCAGTTTCTGCACAAAGAGTACAAAAAATCCTTGAACAATTTAAACAATATTTTACACAAGAAATGGTTGCTGATCTGCCAGATGTTGCCTTTGCTATGTTAGTAGGTGTACTGCCGCAAACGGTAGCGAGAGTGCGAAGTTTGGGCAGTGATTTAGACGAATGTTTTGATGATGAATAGTTAATATTCTAAATTTGTTAAAGCAGTTTTTAACCTTGTAAGTGTGCGAGTATTTTCTTCTGGTGTTCCGACTGTAATTCGCAATCCTCCAGGCAGCAACCTGACAAGAGTTCCGTGATTTCTCAGTGTTTGGTTGAGACTTTTTAAAGCTACATCTATTGGTTGAGAAGGATTGGGTTTCAGACGCAGGTAAATAAAATTAGTATCACTGGCTGTAACTTCTAATGCTGGGTGTGCAGATACAACATTAATAAATTTACTGCGTTCGCTGAGGGTTTGGGAAATGGAACTAAGCAAAAGTTGACGATTTTGTAAAGCAACTAAAGCGGAAGCAAGAGAAAAACTAGGTAGATTGTAGGGGAGACGAACCTTTTCTAAAATAGCGATCGCATCGGGATGAGCTACACAATAGCCAACTCGCATGGCTGCTAACCGAAAAGCTTTGGAAAAAGTCCGCAGCACTACCCAGTTTGGATGCTGTGCTAATTCCCCAACCAAAGTAGTTTGGCTAAATTCAAAGTAAGCTTCATCAATAACTACCAAAATTTCCTCTGGTAGACTTTTCAACCATGTTAATTCTGCCGCAGTTAAGCAATTAGCAGTTGGTGAATTGGGATGAACAACGAAAACCACCCGAATAGGCGGATTTTTAGTTTCTTCAATGGCTGATTGTGCGGCTTTTAAATCTATTTCAAAATTGCTTTCATTTCTACCCACATTCACCACCGGAATACCCAGGGTTTGCGCTAAAATCCCGTACATGGAAAAAGTGGGATTGGCAACTAAAATAGCACCTTCTCCCCCCAAACAGGTGGCAATCAGCAAAGAACGAATTAGTTCATCAGAACCATTACCGACGGAAATATTCGCAGCCACAAAATCAGAGGATGAAAGGTTAGCTGACTCATTGACATATTCGGCGATCGCTTCTTTTAGTGTTTCATGTCCACCATCAGGATAACGATTGCTTTCAATTACTTGTTGAAAAGTCCATGCCAATTTTTCCTTTATCTCTGGTGGCAAATCATAGGGACTTTCATTAGTATCCAGCCGATCAAATTGCATAGCAACTGGTTCTGCTGTATTACTACTAGGGTGTGGTTTGTAAGCAGTAAATTGAGATAAATCGGAACGAATGAAGGGAAGCATAATTTGTCAGTTTTCGGGGAATAGGGAATAGGGAACAGGGAGATGGGGAGATGGGGAGATGGGGAGATGTTTCCCAATCACCAATCACCAATCACCATTCCCCAGTTGGCAAAATGAGCGAATGGCTTGCCAAATCTCGGATGTAACATTTGCCAAAGCGTGATCACTATCGAGTTCTATTAATTCTACCCAAGGACGGGAAACAGCAAAATCTCGACTAGCTTGAATCGGGATGACTTCATCTTGTTGACCATGCAGAATCAGGGTAGGAACGGGAAGTTGTAACAAATTTTCCTGGTATTGGGCAGCATCTGTCAGAAAATTGTAATTTAGGGGTAATTCTCGTCTTTCCCCATAGTGATGTACCAATAAATATTGTTCTTGCTGCCAAAGTTGGATTTTTTCTGCTCCTAACTTGGGCAACCAATGGGATAAAAACCCAAAAGCAGGTGCTAGTAAAACTAGGCGTTCCACTTGTGGGTTTTGTTGTGCCAAATAGGCAGATGTCAAACCACCTAAACTAGAACCAATCAGAGTTACAGGTACAGAATGCTCAGGAAATTCAGCAGTTACTTGCTCTAATTGTCGGGTAATTGTCAGATGGGAAAAATCACCAGCATTTAAATCGGGAATTTTCAGTTTGATCTGAATTTGGGCAAAGCGATCGCTCAAATCCTGTGCTTTTGTCGATTGAGGACTAGAAGCAAAGCCGTGAAGATAGATGTATGAATTCAAAATGAACTGCTGTAATTACTAAGGTTGATTGTTGTTGCCACCACCTTGATTGCCACCGCCTTGATTGCCACCGCCTTGATTGCCACCGCCTTGATTTCCACCGCCTTGATTTCCACCGCCTTGATTGCCACCACCTTGATTGCCACCGCCTTGATTGCCACCGCCTTGATTGCCACCGCCTTGATTGCCACCGCCTTGATTGCCACCGCCTTGATTGCCACCGCCTTGACGAGGGTTGTTACTTTGTCTATTTTCGCGGATGACTTCTCCTGTTCTCACAAAAGAATCTATAGGACCACGAGGATTGTTTCTAATAGAGTCTCTTCCTAAATTATCTCTAGAAGGACGATTGATAGAATTTTGTTCTCGTCCAAAATCTCTATTGTTGGAGTTATTGTTGGAGTTGTTGTTGGAGTTGTTGTTGGAATTATTGTTGGAGTTATTGTTGGAGCGATTAGAAGAACCAAGGGCATTAGCATTTTTATTTAAAAAAGATGGGTTGTCAATTGCACCCTGACCCCGAATTGGTTGTTGTGCTTTTACAGCTGCGGCTGTTTCGGATTGAACACTTGCTAATGCCGGATCTTTTGTAGGTGTAGAATTTTGCTTAGTCAAATCTAATCCATTGACTAAATCACTTTTTTCATAAAAATTTCTCAAGTCAAAATCATACAAACCTTGAAATTCACCTTTGACTACAACCATTAATTGTCCTGCTTCCAGAACTAACCTTTGGGAAGATTCCTGGTTAGCAACTTCAATACCGCTATTTGTCAGCGCACCAATAATTGTCGTATCTGTTTCTTCGTTATAACGAACAAATAAAGCTGATCCACGAATTGCAGCGGCGGCGTTTGGTGTTTTAATCCGTGTTTGACCTCTTCCAGGAGGAATCAGTAACAAGACAGTCCCGTTAGATAATGTAAAATTCCGTGATTGTGGTAAAAATTGAAATACTGCTTGCTCTCCCACCCGTGCTACAGAACCATCATTAAAGCGCAGGTCTGCAAGGGAAGAACGACCAGTAGATACACCATCACCAGGATTGATCGTATCTAATCGACGTGCTGGACGTGTCTGAGAATTATTTTTAGGGATCAGCTGCACAACATTACGGAGTTCTTGAATCTGCGCCTGTGTTAGAGGAGTGATGGCATTTGCTCGATTTGCCCAAGGTAATGCTGTAACTACGCATAATCCTAGCACAAAGCCTGGTAAAAATTTATTCAACATAAATAGTAATCTCCCTGAAGTAAACTGTTAATCTTTTGTAAGATGTTGGTTAAAATTTTAATGTATTATAGTAGTATGTTTAACTATCTTATTATATATATTGTAAGCTTAGTTACTGAAAAGCATATAGTTAAACCTACTGGCTTTTGATAAAATCTATGTGATTGGCAAACAATTTACCATAGGTTTTGTATAAAATTGAATAAAAGATTCTGATCAACCAATCTCTGATTTTGCTAAATGCGATTAAACTCATCAAATATGCAACCCAAGATAGGAAAAAATTTGTTGTTGGCAATATTGTTCGCTTCTAGTGGTGGACAATTGATTAGCATTGGTATCAACAGAGCCTGGTCTGCTCAATCTGAAACAAAATTTCATCAAGATAACTCAGGATCAAATCTAAATTTAATCTATTTGACCCTATCCGAAGCAACTCCGCCGAGCAGTGAGTTACCAATTGTATACTTAGAGACCCCGAAAAATCTAGAATCACTAACGGTTCAGATCAACAAAAGGGAAACAAAAGAATCCGAGAATACTGAACAGCAAGCTAACTTAGTACAGCCCAAAAGTAGGACAGATGATATTCCCTCATCATCTCTGTCATCAGCGGAAAATCTGTTAAATCAACCAATTATAGATGATTCTGAAAACACACAGAAGCTTGTGCAGCAATCACCAGAGCAAGAACAATCTCCTTCAGAAGCAAATGAAGAGCAGGAGTTAAGGCTGCGGGTGAGGCCAAGACCTTTGGAAGAAATACCACCGCCACCTACAGAAAAACCCGTAGATCAATTTCAACCCATAGGATATTTAAGGGGTTATGTTGGTTATTTTCAGAATAGTAATATTTTTTCTACAAACAACAACAAAATAAACGATGGTTTAATTTATTCTGGACTGACTTTAGCTTCGGCTTATTTTCCTTTGAGTTCTAGCACTTATTTAAATGGATCAATTGATGGTGGTTTAATTCATTATCTTGATCAATCAGATTTTGATTATAATCAGGTGAGATTTAATCTGGGTATTTATCAAGAACTGTCACGGGAAATGTATGCAGAATTGAATTTTAGTAATCAACAGTTGTTTTATACTAAGAATAGCGATTCTTTTGCATCTGGCGATCGCTTTCTCAATGAAAATTCTGTACAGTTATCTTTAGGAAGAAGGGACAAACTTACAGATAAGTTGATATTAGATAGCCTATACGAATTCAGTGCTAATTTTTCTGACCCAGAAACAAGAAGTCGGTTAGTTAATTCTTTGTTGTTTTCTTTAAGCTACTCTTTACAAAAACCGTTACAAGTTGGTGTGAATTACCAGTTCACCTTATCAGACTTTACCCAACGTGACAGAGAAGATCAGTCTCATCGTTTATTTGCACATTTAAATTATCGAACTTCAAATACAAGTAATATGTATTTACAGGGTGGTGTTAACTTAGGCGGTTCTACCACCCCTGCTATTGATTTTTCTGGCTGGTATTTTAGTGTAAATTACGGTTTTGAGATAGGTAGGTTTTAACAGTTATGAGGGAACAGGGAACAGGGAACAGGGAACAGGGGACTGGGGGCTGGGAACTGGTAAGAATAACTCATTTACTAATGATTAATAACTAATGACTAATAACTAATGACTGATCCAATCACTCCAACTACCAGTATAAAGTTTACCTGTGGAAATACCAGCTAGTTCTAAAGAAAGTAAATTGACACAAGCTGTAACACCAGAACCACAATAAACTATAATTTCTTTAGTTGGTTGTAATTGTTCCCATCTTTGACGCTGTGCTGATGAAGGAAGTAAAAAACCGGAAGCGTCGGTGACTTCTTGCCAAGGATAGTTTACAGCACCGGGAATATGACCAGCAATTTTATCAATGGGTTCTCTTTCTCCACGATAGCGATCGCTTTCTCTCGAATCTACTAAAATTACATTAGGACTATCTTTGAAATTTTTAACATAAGTATAATCTACAACTTGTTCATTTTTCAACTGAGGGGTAAAACTTCCCATTTTCGGTGCTGGAATTATGTCAGAAATAGGATAACCAGCTTTTTGCCAACCTGCAAAACCACCATCTAAAACAGCTACTTTTTCATGTCCTAAATAACGCAATAACCACCACAAACGAGATGCAAACGCAAACCGTGAATCATCATAAGCAACTACCAAAGTTTTTTGGAAATTAACCCCTATGTTTGCTAATTTATGAGCTAAATTATTGATGTCAGGTAAAGGATGTCTTCCCCCATGTTCTTCCACAGGACTAGATAAATCTAGATTTAAATCTAAATAGTAAGCTCCGGGAATATGACTTGTTTGATATTGGTTTTGTCCTAATTGTGAATCAGCCAAAGAAAACCGACAATCAATAATTACAACTTGGGAATCGTTAAGATTGTCAAATAGCCATTCTGGAGAGACAACAAATTGATTATTATTCATGATTGTATTTTTATAAGAACAAATGTTAGATACAGATAATTTTACACCCCAAGCAACACAAGATGGTTCTTTTACTTTCTTTTCTCAAGAATTTAATGAAGCTTTTCACAGTCATCATGGAGCAAAACAAGAGAGTTATCTAAAATTTGCATTTCCTACCCAAGTACAGACAGTAGCTAAGAACGGAATAGTGAGAATCTTAGATGTTTGTTATGGTCTAGGATACAACACAGCAGCCGCGTTAGAAGTAATTTGGCAAGAAAATCCTACTTGTATTGTAGAGATTATGGGTTTAGAACTCAATCCCGAAGTTCCCAAAGCTGCAATTAATCAGAATATATTTAATGATTGGGATGACGAGTATAGAAACATTTTAACCGAACTAGCGTTTAAACACCATTTACAAACTAATCGCTTGCAAGCCAAATTACTAATAGGTGATGCGAGAAAATCAATTCAGGAAGTACGGGAATCTGGTTTTTTAGCTGATGCTATTTTTCTCGATCCCTTTTCACCTCCCCAATGTCCCCAATTATGGACAATAGAATTTATCCAAAATGTAGCCTTATGTTTACATGAAAATGGTTTACTAGCGACTTATTCCTGTGCTGCTGCTGTACGCACGGCGCTTTTATCTGCTGGGTTGGTCATAGGTTCTACCACACCAGTAGGAAGACGCACTCCTGGTACAATAGCTGCATATTCAAAAAATAGAGAAAAAGACATTATAGACATTTATCCTCTTTCGCAAGCAGAAACAGAACATTTACAAACTCGTGCGGCCATTCCTTACCGTGATCCAGAATTAAGTGATTCTGCTGAGGTTATAATTAGACGACGACAACAAGAACAACAAACCAGTCCTTTAGAACCCACCTCAAAATGGCACAAACGATGGTTGGGACAGGTTTGATATTGGATAATTATTAATTATACTAAACACGGTTGAGACATGGACTTTTACAAAATTACGAAAAACCGAGATGGCAGAAATTTCTCTCCAGATCCGGCAGTCATTAGAATTGCAAACAATTTTACAAACAACTACCGATGAAGTACAAAAACTGCTCCAGTGCGATCGCGTGCTTTTATACAAATTTGATCCAGACTGGAGTGGAGAAGTTGTAGTAGAAACTTTTATTGATCCGCAATGGTCTATTTTAGGTCAAGTAGTTCATGATCCTTGTTTTGAAACCTGTTGGTTACAACCCTATCAAGAAAATCAAGTCAAAACTATTGCTGATGTTAATACAGCTAACCTTACACCCTGTCATGCAGAATTTTTAGCAGGTTTTCAGGTTAAAGCAAACTTAGTTGTACCCATACTTTGTACTTCCAAACTTTGGGGTTTATTAATTTGCCATAATTGTATCGCTCCCCGTGAGTGGCAAACCCAAGAAATAGAAGGTTTACAACAAATAGCCGTTCATGTAGGTATTGCTATTCATCAAGCTTCTTTATTAGCAGAATTACAACAGGAAAAAGCCAAATTAGAAGCCGTAATGGCCACACGCACAGAACAATTAGAACAAACTAATTTAGATTTGCTCATAGAAGTCAGAGAACGATCCAAACTTGAAACAATAGTTAGTGAAAGTGAAAAATTTTTACGCCAAGTTTTAAATAGTATTTTTACTTTTGTGGGAGTATTAACCTGTGAAGGAATTTTAATAGAAGCAAATCAACCACCTTTAGATATTGCTGGGATCACCCGTGCAGATGTCATAGGTAAACACTTTGCAGATACCTATTGGTGGGAATATTCCCCAGAAGCACAAGCCAAAATTCGAGCAGCTATTAAACATTTTACCCGAATCTTCCATTGAAGAAACTACTATGAGAGCGGAAGAAATTAGACAGGCGATCGCTCAATTAACCCTTTCTCACAATACAAAAACTTTAGGTAATTTGACTGTATCTTTAGGAGTTGCTGGTTTTCCCCAACATGGTGTTAGTAGTACAGCTTTAATTCAAACTGCTGATGCTGCTCTATATCGTGCTAAAGCTGCTGGGCGGAATCGAGTTGTGGTTGCACCCTAGAACTCCTGACTCCTAACGGAAAGACTTTTTCAGTAAACCCTACTAAATTAACTGATATGATTTAGCCTTGAATCTCCAAATCAAAAAAGTATTTATTGTCATTCACTGATAGTTAATTATGGTTGTTGTAGCAATTCTCGCGGCTGGAAAAGGCACAAGAATGAAATCTAATCTACCTAAAGTTTTACATTCTTTGGGTGGAAAATCGCTAGTTGAGCGCGTTATTGAAAGTGTCGAACCTCTTGCACCTGAACGCAGGTTAGTTATTGTTGGGTATCAGTCTGAAGAGGTGAAAACTGCTTTGGGTTCAATTTCTGAAGTTGAGTTTGTAGAACAAACTGTACAATTAGGTACAGGTCACGCTATTCAACAATTACTTCCTCATTTAGAAGATTATACTGGGGATTTATTGATTTTAAATGGTGATGTGCCTTTGTTGCGAACTGAAACTTTGAAAAATCTGTTACAAATTCACCAAGAAAATCAAAATTCCTGTACTATTCTCACAGCAAATTTATCAAATCCCAAAGGTTACGGACGGGTTTTTTGTGATAGTGACGGTGTTGTGCAGCAGATGGTTGAGGATAAAGATTGCACTCCTGAACAAAGAAAAAATAAGCGTGTAAATGCTGGGATTTATTGTTTTCGTTGGTCTGATTTATCAAAGTTTCTGCCTCATTTAGAAGCCAATAATGCCCAAAAAGAATATTACCTCACTGATGCTGTAACTCAAGTGGGAAAAGTAATGGCTGTGGATGTGGAAGATGACCAAGAAATTTTGGGAATTAATGATAGATTGCAATTAGCCACTGCTGACGATATTTTGCAGAGACGCATTAAAGAAAAATGGCTTTTAGCAGGTGTGACGCTGATTGATCCTGCAAGTATTACAATTGATGAAACTGTAGAATTACAGCCAGATGTGATTATTGAACCTCAAACCCATTTACGGGGTAAAACATTGATTAAATCTGGTAGTCGGATAGGACCTGGAAGTTTAATTGAAAATAGTCAGTTAGGTGAAAATGTCGCTGTTCAATATTCTGTAATTACAGATAGTTTTGTGGAAGCGGGAACTCGAATTGGTCCTTATGCTCATTTGCGTGGCCATGCGGAAGTGGGTGCAAATTGCCGAATTGGTAATTTTGTCGAGTTGAAAAATACCCAATTAGGCGATCGCACTAATGTATCACATCTCTCTTATTTGGGTGATACGACTGCGGGAACTCAAGTAAATATTGGTGCGGGAACAATTACCGCTAATTATGATGGTGTGAAAAAACATCGAACCAGAATAGGCGATCGCACTAAAACCGGTTCTAATAGTGTGTTAGTTGCACCTATTACTGTGGGGAATGATGTTTATATTGCCGCAGGTTCAACGGTGACGGAAGATGTGGAAAATGACGCTTTAGTAATTGCGCGGAGTCGTCAGGTAGTTAAACCAGGTTGGAAGCGAAAAACGGAAAGTTGACGTTTTGTAGGGTGCGTTCCTAACGCACCTTCTGACTATGTTTAACCAACTCCTTAATATTTTGGTTTTCATAAAATCGTGCCGCAATCTGAAGTAAATATGTGCATAATAGCATAGCTATTCATCACCTAGTCGCTGACATTGTAATAAGATAAAACTTTATATACAATAAATTTTAAATTCATATTTAGGTAATTATGTCAACTCGTAATATCAGTAGCTTTACAAAAGTTATTTACTTTGTTACTGTTCTTTACAGTTAAAGATAAATCGCTAATCAAAAAACTGCACAAATTAAGTGCGGTTTCGTGATTAATGATCAAAGGTAAACCTATACCTTTGGGTTCAACTAAAATATTTATGTGCATAACAGTCCCTAGTCTAGCTGCGGCTTCTATGTAAATAAACTTAGTGTTCGCCAGCAGTTTTGACAATAAAAGTATCAGCTTGAAGATTCTACATAGGAATTTTGAAAGCCGCTAATTAACAAACATTATTGGAGATCTTGATCATGGCTTTGACCATTCAATCCGCGCAAAGTATTTTTTCTAACACTCAAGTTCCTAGCTTAATTCCAGCGACTATCGCCTTATTCGATCAACTCAATGTAGATGATCAACTGGCATATCTTTGGTATGCTTACACCGAAATGGGTAAGACAATTACCCCCGCAGCACCCGGAGTCGCACGTCTGCAACTAGCAGAAAGTTTGCTCACCCAAATTAAGCTCATGTCTCCTGAAGAACAAACAAAAGTTATGCGCGATCTTGCTAGTCGTGCAGATACTCCTATCAGCCGTTCTTATGGTTTCTTCAGTGTTAATACTAAACTGGCTTTCTGGTATGAGTTAGGAGAATTGATGAAACAGGGTCTCGTCACTCCCATTCCAGTGGGTTATCAAATGTCTGCTGGTGTGAGATTAGTGTTGGAAGAAACCCAGAAACTTGATCAAGGTCAGCAAATAACTGTACTGCGTAACACCGTAGTCAACATGGGATTTGATACTTCTGAACTTGCTCCTAGCAGTTACCCAAAAGCTGGTGCAGAACCTGCTTTCCAACGGACAACTCCTACTATTTCTTCAGTCAAGATTGAGGGTGTTACAGAGCCAGCAGTATTGGGCTACATTGAAGCAATGAACGCAGATAACTTTGATGCTGCGATCGCTTTATTTACTGCTGATGGTGCGCTACAACCACCATTCCAAAAGCCAATTGTGGGAACTGCGGCGATCGCCAAATATATGCGCGAAGAAGCCCAAGGACTGAATATGATGCCCCAACAAGGTATTTGCGAAGTTCGAGGAGATGGCTCTAAACAGCTAAAAGTCACAGGTGTAGTGCAAACACCTTGGTTTGGTGTCACCGTAGGTATGAATATTGCTTGGCGCTTCCTCATCAATCCCGAAGGAAAAATCTTCTTTGTAGCAATTGATATGCTGGCATCTCCCCAAGAGCTATTACAACTGACTCGCGTTCAATAAAATAAAAATAGAAGTGAGAAACATTGTAGAGACGTTCCATGGAACGTCTCTACTACTTAACAATAACCAATCAATTCGCCATCATTCCATTCCAAAGTATCGCCGATGGTGTCACCGTTGTGATAGGCAGCAAGTAATATTTCGCTGGTTTTACCATAGGATATCGCTCCAGTAGCATCAAGAGCGATCGCCCCTAAATCCCGTTCATTCTTAATCGCTTCAGTGAATGAGCGCAACATAGCCTCTTTCAAAGACATTCCGTCACTAACACGGATAACAACCTTCGCAGCTAAACACTCATCAATAATATCTTCACCAATGCCAGTACAGCTAACCCCAGCGTACTTGGTCGCATAATTACCTGCTGGCATCGCAGAATCACTGACTCTACCAATGCGTTCAAAGCCTTTACCACCTGTGGAAGTACCAGCAGCTAATTTACCATAGCCATCTAAAGCCACTACACCAATTGTACCCCGACCCGCATTAGAGCTTTCTGCCATTTCCGGTTCTGCAACTACTCCAGCCATAGTCCTTTTAAAATTATCTTGACGTTCTTCCATCCACTCTTTCAGCCGCAAATCAGTTAAACCATTATAGGTAGGAATTTGTAACTCTCGCGCTAACTCAGAGGAACCGTAATCAGACAATACCCGATCTGGAGACTTTTGCAGAAATAGCGCCATTTCAATCGGGTTTTTTACCCGTGAGACATTAATCACACCACTAAAACGCCCTGATCTACTATCCATCAAAGAAGCACTCATGCGGATTTGACCATCAGATTGTAATACAGAACCAGTACCAGCATTAAAACGGGGGTCATCTTCCAATAGTTGACAACCTTGGACTACAGCTTCTGAAGCATTTGCACCTGTTAACAAGAGTGAATAAACATCCTCGATGATTTTGGTCAGCGAGTTGCGTACTGTTTGTAGTCCTCCCTTCCCGTGAAGAGAACTACCAGCCCCACCATGAATAATTAATTTAGGTTGTACTTGTAAGGTCATTTATTTGTTTTTGTGTAGCTTTAACAGTTATTAGTTATCAGTTATCAGTGATTAATTGTCAATTATCTTCCTATTCCCAATCACCTATCCCCTATACCCTTTAGCCTCAGAACGGCGACGACGACAACGTTCTGAGCAATATTTAACTTCATCCCAACAATCTTGCCATTTTTTTCGCCAACTAAATGGACGTTGACAAACTACACAGATTTTTTCAGGTAGATCCGATTTAGAACGAGTACGTCCCATTTGACACTCCTCTGCTGATTTAACAGTGTAGTGGGAGATTATTGCACTGTTGTTATTAACCCTCAGAATTCTGAGGCGCTAATGGCAATACTAAACGACAAACTACTCGATTATCAGGTAGTTGATATATCTGCAATTCGCCTCTCAATTGCTTGATTAAGTTCTGGCAAATTAGTAAATGCAAGCCTGGTGCTTGGTTGAGACTTGGCGAACTGAATATATCCTTGGGAGTATTGTCATTTAGCTGTGCCAATAGCTGTGGATCGATTGTGCCATTATCTGTAATTGATACTTCCAGTGATCTCTCATCTAATCGCTGACACCAGATATCAACTCTGTCACCAATAGGAGAACGTTTACAGGCATTAAGTAATAATTCATAGACAACTAATTCAATTTTGACAATATCCCCAGCAGTTGCTAAAGGAGATGAACCCGCAGCAGTCACAAGTTCTCCAGATAAGGAAGTGCTTTTGGGTGATTCTGCATCTTCCATGGGGTTTGTTAATCCATGTACACCTATCCACAGTTGTTGCTGCTTGGCTAAATGATCTACTCGTTCAATGCTTCGCTTTAATAAACTGGCAATTGACATAGTTTCCCATGTTAGATTTAACTGCCATTGCTCTTGTGTAATGACTCCTGTCATGGAGTTGGTAATATAATTTAACTGTCGCAACAAAAGTTTATAACGCATTTGCGTCAGTTCATTACTGGGAATACCCAAATCCCGAATTTGAGACACTACTGATACTGACATTCTATGAATTTCTTCTAAACGACGATGTTTGTACCAGTTGAGTTCTCGCAAAAGTTCAGTATTATCTGTGTGCCTTTGGGCAATTTTATGTTGACTTTGCCACCACGCTAATTGAGAAATCAAGGTGATTGTGGCATTGATGTTGAGTTCTGACCAATAATGTTCTTCATAATCTGCTAGTAACACTACACCCGTAGGTTCGGAATCCTCTGTGTTACGTAAGGCCATGACCAAAACTCGAGCATTTTCAGGAATATTTAACCATTGTCTGGTTTCTGGTGGCAAATCTAAGGCGCTGAAAATCAAGTAACTATTATGTGCTAATGCTAACTCGATCAGCACATCTCTCTCGATGAAAATTGGTACATCGGCTACAACACCAAACTGCTGATTGTTAATGACACCACGAATGATTTTCGCTTGCTCGTCACCAAGATTCCAGGTGAGGATGATGGACATGGGACATTCTAAAACAGTTGCTATCTGTTTTAAAGCAGTTGATTCAGTGGTATTACTTCCAGTTTGAATGAGTATATTTGGGTATTCTTTAAATATTTGGGCAATTTTGTGCTGTTCTTGACTGATAGCACTTAGCTGCTTATTACGAACTATGACACCAAGGCACTGACTGACAACCCAGCATAATTCCTTTTGTAGATTTGTCCAAGAGTGACTGCTGTCATGAGTAATTACTAGTAAGACTTCCGGCTTATAACCTTGAATGCAGTTACAAATCAACAGCGATCGCACACCATTTTCTAGCAATTGGGGATGCCAGCTAAATAAACGCAGATCATGTTCTAAAGTGGCAATTTCCATCGCTTCTTTAGCATTTTGTAACAGATGGAAATCCATTTCTGAGAGAGGACTAGGCGTAAATTTCCAAACTCGGCGATTACTCAGGGCATTTTGGAAAATAATTTGATAAATATTTTTGCTTTGGTCATACTCTAAAAGTAAACAGCGAGTCGCCCCTAGTTGCTCTAAAAGTTCTGTAGTACAAGGATGTAAAATTTGTGGTAAATCTTGCTCCTTGTGTATAGCTTGCGCAAATTTGTTAGTCAGTTGGTGATTTTGCTGAATTTCTCTCAGAGTTGGTTCTATGCTGTCGTTGGGAAACACTAAGGAAAGTAAGCCAGCCGCACCTTGAACAAAGTTTTTATCTGCTTGATTCCAAACCCGTGGTTCATTACTTTCCACGGATAAAAAGCCTAGTAAGTCTTTTTTCCAGATAATAGGTGCAGCTAGTAGCGATCGCACCCCTAACCGTTGTAACAATTTATCTTGGACATGAGTTTTCAACGAACTATCAGACTCACTCAGCCAGACTAGTTGGTTCACTGCTAAAGAGTAATAAACATCACTCAAATCTTGTACTGTTATACCCGCTGATGCTTGTTTATTCAGCCAATCCCGTCCTATGTTCACCAGCTGACTGCTCATCCGACACCAAAAGTAATTTCCTTCCCTTTCAAACCAGTAGATATTTGTGCGGGAGGGAGAGACAAATTGATCGGTTGCTGCCACTGCTGCTTCTAGCTTTTTATCGAGATGGTTGAGGGAGCGTAAATTTTCGAGGAGTTTTAATAATGACTCAGTGGCAGAGTTGTGATGATTATTCTGCCAATTTTTTTGCTGTTGATGTTGATTCAGGACTACCCCTAGTTCACCGATGACAATCAACAGTTTTGCTCTTGAGTCTCCAGTCAGTAAATATCCCCAGCGTTGTGAACCGAGTAAAACTATACCTAAACAGTTGTTTTTATAGCGAATTGGTAGAATAATTGTTCCCTGGATATTATACTTGGCCGCAACTTCTTGCCATTCTGGGGCGCGGACTTCTCCTCGTAAATTAGCTACTCCCACAGGACACAGTTGAGTCACTACTTGGCAGATTAAATTGCCGGCATTAAGTAAGACCGATCTTTTTAAATAACTTGTCTCCCCATCAGGGGTTATACCACCCTTGCCCTGTATTTTTTTACTCGTGCTGTCATAAAGACCTAGCCAAATAAATGGGTAGTCAAACTGTTCTTGCAAATAAGCAATTGTAGTTGTGATCAGAACATCAGCATCATCTTCATCTCTAAGGTTTTGGAGAATTTTCCCCAAGGACAGGATTTGTTGTTCGGCGGCTATTGGCTTTTTTGGCTGCCCCATCTGATTATCCGTGGACATAGGTTGTAGTAATATTATTGAAGATGCCCTAAAAAAAATTCAGATTAATCCTGGATTTGGTATCTGATAATAATCGTAATAATTGGTAGATATTAACCTGGTTTGGATATTTATAAAGCAGTAATTAGTCCTTTTTTATTTACTCTGGTTAAAACAGATCCAGAGTGGTTACACCAACAGACAATTTCTAGTTTTAATTGGCTGTCACAAGCAAGCTATAATCAGCCTGTTAGATGGTTTAGCTCCCGTATAGCACAGTCTTTGTGCCTTCATGATACACGTCTAGCACAAAATTTGTTTGGATTAAATTTCCCTAACCCATTAGGTCTGGCTGCGGGATTTGATAAAGATGGAGTTGGTGCTAATTTCTGGTCTAGTTTTGGTTTTGGCTTGGCCGAATTAGGTACTGTTACTTATCATGGACAACCCGGCAATCCTCCACCGCGTTTGTTTCGCTTAACTTTAGATCAAGCAGTCCTCAACCGCATGGGTTTTAATAATTCTGGTGCTGCTGCTATGGCAACGAGATTAACACTGCTAAACCAGGAACAATCTCGGTTAATACCCATAGGCATCAATTTAGGTAAGTCTAAAATTACACCTTTAGAAGCAGCAGCAGAGGATTATTTAGACAGTTTTCGGTTACTGAAGGATTTAGGTGATTATTTTGTCGTTAATGTTTCTTCTCCCAATACGCCAGGATTGCGATCGCTCCAAGATGCGTCTATGCTCAGTCATATTTTGGATGTTTTACAAAAAGAAAATAATACACAAAAGCCTTTGTTTGTCAAGATAGCACCGGATTTAGAATGGGATGCGATCGCTGACATTATCACTCTAGCCAAAACCTACAAGCTGGCAGGAATCATTGCCACCAACACTACCATCAGCCGTGAGGGACTAAAAACCCAAATCATTGAAAAAACTGGTAAAACACCTTCACAAGAAGCTGGCGGAATTAGCGGTGCGCCATTACGCGATCGCTCCACAGAAGTCATCCGATTTATTTACCAGCAAACTCAAGGAGATATACCCATCATTGGCGTAGGTGGCATTTTCACCGCTGAGGATGCTTGGGAAAAAATCACAGCAGGTTCTAGCCTCATCCAAGTGTATACAGGCTGGATTTATGAAGGACCAATGATGGTACGCCGCATTCTTGCCGGTTTATTAACCAAACTAGAAGAAAACGGCTTAAATTCCATCAGTGAAGCCGTGGGAATAGGTAATTCGTAATTCGTAATTCGTAATTCGTAATTCGTAATTCGTAATTCGTAATTCATAATTACTACCCAGTCCCCAGTCCCCAGTAAAGAGTCCCCAGTCCCCAATTCCTATTCTTCCACAGGAAAAAACTCCTTAGACTTACGAGAATAAGACCAAGCAATTCCATCTGGATCACGGCTACGACTCCATTCGGGAAAATCTGGGTCGTTGCGATGTTTATAAACAGTGCTGGAATAAACACTTAATCGTTTGGCCAGTTCAGATTGGATGAGAGAGCCAAAAACTAACTGTTCTTCCAGAGGTTTTTTTACTTCCTCATGGTTGACTTCAGGTAATGATTCAGATTCTGGTTCTTCCTGCTGGGGAATAGTTTCCGGTGGTGCTAAGAGCGATCGCAACTCTTTAGTCACAGGTTGAGCAGGATGTTTTTCTACAGCCTCACTACTATCAAGTATATTTCCCAGAATACTGGCATTTATAAAGTAGTATGAATGACTGTCATTTTCAGTATCTAGTACACTAGCACCAAATTCCTTAGCCTTTCCATCTAAGTAGCGTTTTGCCTCATTTCCAGCAAAATTACCTCGGATTGCCAAATCCACAGGTGTAATTTTGCCTTGGTTTTCCCGAATTAACTGATAAAAAAGTGGGTTAACTTGTTCACACCACTTTTCCCATCTATATTGCTGCCAAAGGTTTAAGCCCATTAACAGCAGCAAAACAATCAACAAAATTCTCCAGGTAGAAACCAGGAAAATAATCAAAAACGAAATTGGCAAAAGTAGAACGAGAAAAGTCTTCCCGTTGTTTTCTATTGTTTTTTCACTCATGCTGATTCACGCCAAGTGAATTTTTGCGAAATGATATATCATCTTGGCAAAAATTGTGACATTTTTTTGTATCCTTTGGCAAACTTCTGGCAAATTATTCGGCAAAAGTTAACATTAGTAAGTGTTATGGACTTCAGAGCCTGGAAAATATCTACCCTGGGTTTGAGATTTAACCTGATTTTTTGCCAAAATCAACACAAAAGTTTCCCAGTCAAAAAAATCAGTCCCAACCAGAAATTATAAAACGGGATTAGCTATTGCATCAGCGATCGCTAGAACTCATGGAAGAGATATTAATTTCACTATTGATAATCTGTGGTCTGAAAATGCACAGATTATCTAAGACTTGGCTTAAAAGGGATAGTCAAATATCCCCCTAGACGCATCCAGTTATTGATCTGAATGGGTATTAATCAAATGAAATCTGCAATTTAAGCTATGGATATCTTTTACTACCTGCACCCACTACACCGATTTTATGCCGATAGGAGAAAATTGGCCATCAAAAGTTATCTATCTGGTGATGGATAATAAATAGAAAATTATATAACTTCAAGTAGAAGAAGGCATATTTAAAACATATTTTTGTGATTATTGTGATTATTGCTGTTTTTCTATCCTAAGTTAATCATGTAATCGTTCAAAAGAAAGATGGAAAATATCTAGTGATTATGCGAACCTGTGATTAGTAACAAATACGACTGATAACTTTGGCGAGGATAACTCATAATGGTAGCAACTTTAGATGATACCAAAAGAAATGCAATTGCAGTAAAATTGGCAGATATGAAATTACTGCAACAGTTGATTATTGAGAATGAAGAAAGATTTTTGAGAGAATGTACTGATGGAGAAATTGCTGATACTCTTCGCAAAATGCTAGATGATGACCACAAAAATCAAGGTATTCTTGATACTGTAGTGGTTCAATATGGCATCCAAAAAAGTGCAGATTCAACCGCAGAAGACGTAGTGCAAACAATTCGCCAATTAATGCAAAGTCATGAATTGAGTTTTTTTGAAAAGGTATTTCAGCATGAGTTATTGAAGCATCAACAAGTAATGAATGGGATTACAATTCATAAAGCTGCACAAAAAGTTGGTGCTGATGTCATGGCAGCAATTGCTTCTTTAAATACTATCAATTTTGAAAATCGCGCTCATCAAGAACAACTGAAAGGAAGTTTAGAAATTTTGGGTGTGCGGGAACTGACAGGACAAGATGCAGATCAAGGAATTTGGGCAAGAGTTCAAGATGCGATCTCCGCTATTAGTGGTGCAGTAGGTAGTGCTGTCACCCAAACTTCTGACAAACAAGATATGAATATCCAAGATGTTCTACGCATGGATCACAATAAGGTAAATATCTTGTTTACAGAATTGCAACAAAGCAATGATCCTCAGAAAATTCAAGAATATTTTGGACAAATTTATAAGGATCTGAGCGCCCATGCAGCAGCAGAAGAGGAAGTTGTTTATCCTCGAATACGTCCTTTCTATGGCGATGCTAACACTCAAGAATTATATGATGAACAAGCTCGCTGGGGTCCAATGTTTGAGCAATTGAGAGCTATTAGCCCTTCTGCACCAGAATTTAAAGACAGACTTAGACAGATATGGGATGAAATTGGCGACCATATTCGTCAAGAAGAAAGCACAATGTTTGCAGCTATTCGGAACAACATGAGTAGCAGAGAAACTGAGGAATTAGCTACACAATTCAAAGTTGCTAAAAGTAGAATTCAAGAACAAATGGGAGGAAAGAGAACTACAGTAAATGTCTAGAATTTCCCAGAGACAGAGAATTATATTCCCGACTTCTATCAGAAGTTGGGTTTCTTACTGTTTGTGATCTAATTTACCCTCTGCCCAACATTCTCTTTACTTGTTCTGATTGTAATGGTTTGCGTTCTATGTTCTGAAAACAATCAACTTTTTTTAAGTATGTAGTCGCAGTCTTGAAATTACTTAGATTTAGTAAAACCATGTCTTCATAGACTGAATCTTGAGGAATTTTAATATCTACAAATAATTCTTCTAGTTTATTTTGGTCAATCGCAAATTTCAAATATTTTAAAAATACTTCTCGCTTTTTAGAGCGTACAGTTAACAAGTACCAATTGTTACTAATGGGTTGTGGTAATGATGATTCTAGAGGTTCTATTGGTGGCATAGTATGGTAAGTTTTTGTTGCTCTAAAAAGTTGTCACTTATTTGGAAACGTGTGTTGATCAATAGCAGCCAAAACCAGATTTTTTAACTTACTATTAATCAAAACAGTATAGCAGCAATTTTCTTTAACTTCACCTCTAGTAATAGATTTTTTGATCACAACATTCATGCAGAACCACTCTCCGCAGTTGGTTAACTACGCAGGAGATTAAAAGCTCAAAAATATTCAATATCGTGGTAGTTTATTTAGATTGCCAATATTTATAAGCTGCATAAGCTAAGGTGACAACCCCGGTAATAATTGCAGATTCATCAACCTCAAATTGCGGATGATGCAAAGGATGATTAATGATTTTATCTTTATAGCCTACACCCAAACGAAACATCGAACCGGGGGCGTATTCTAAATAAACAGAAAAATCTTCAGCCCCAAGGGAAGGTTCGGGTAAGACTTGGATAAGATCGCTAGTCCACGCTTCTTCTGCTGATGATTGTAATAATTGTGTCAGGGCGTAATCATTTTGGACACTGGGTACACCTTGACGATAATTAACTTGATATTTTGCACCGTAAGAATTGCAAACATTAGAGACAATATTTTCGATCCAACTTGGTAATTTATCGCGAGTTTCAGGATGGAGCGATCGCACTGTACCTAATAACTGTACCTGATCAGCAATGATGTTAGGCGCTCTCCCACCACTAATCTTACCAATACTTAAAACTACTGGACGCAAAGGATTTTGAGTGCGACTGATAGCTTGTTGTAAGGCGGTCATTACCTGGGACGCAATCCAAATGGCATCAATTGCTTCATGCGGACGCGCCCCATGTCCAGATTCACCGATAATGATAATTTCTAAATCATCCGCTGCGGCTGTCAACGCACCATAACGAATACCAATAGAACCCGCAGGAATAGAAGGAAAAACATGAACTCCTAAAATAGCAGCAACATTATCCATCACCCCATCTTTGACCATCCAGTTTGCACCTTGGGCAATTTCTTCAGCTGGTTGAAATAAAAACTTCACCTTACCAGCCAATTCACCTGCTATTTGCGACAGCACCATTGCTGTACCTAAACCTACTGTAGCATGAACGTCATGTCCGCAAGCGTGCATCACTCCTTTTGTCCGAGAAGCATATTCCAATCCGCTACGCTCTTGGATGGGTAAAGCATCCATATCAGTACGAATTGCCAACACCTTCTCACTATGTTTGGTGCTTTGTAATTCACCAATCACACCAGTTTTGCCCACTCCTTCTTCCACGTGCAATCCACTAGAAGACAATACACCAGCCACAAAAGCAGCAGTTTGATACTCTTGTCCACTTAGTTCTGGGTGTGAGTGAATATGGCGACGAATCTCCACCAAGCGGGGTGCTAGGTTATTTGCTATATCTTTAATTCGGGTCAGCATTTCATTTATTGTAATTGATCAGTGTTGTTTCCATGATAGATAACCGCTAACCAGTAAAATGCTCTCTCTTGACAGGAAAAAAGGGCTTTGGCGTTCCTCCTCATCTGGTTGAATTGTGAAGAAGATATAAAAATTCAGAAAATTATAATACTAAGACTAGCCAAAGCCAAATAAATGATATAAAATTTATCCTAGAGACTATACCGAAAGACCTATAGACTACCAATTATGTGGTCCCCCTGGCTCAAAGAAAAAAGCAGCTAGGGGGATCTTGTTTTAACCGTTATAGGGGTTGAGCATTGCTAAACCCTTGTCAGTTTCTGTATTTAAGTAAATATTGAAACGCTTTGGTTCAAGAATTAATTTGACAAAACTTATTTTAGCGCCAGTTGCATATTCTCAGATTCCAGAGATGGATTTTCAATTAATAAAATAAACCTTTTCTGATAAATAGAATAAATTTGATCCGCGTGGTTGATTATTAATATCAATTCTGTCACAACCATCAATAGTAATCTGGTATGATCTGGTAATTTAATTATTCCCAAAAATCCACATTTAGCATTGCATCAATATCACAACTAAATGGCCATGTATCAGGAAATTCACACTGTGGATAACCCTTACGAACAAGTTTAAGAGAATTTGCATAAGCCTTATCAAATACTTCGATAAAATAGGGTTTTAGACTTGGTGAATCTGCTAATAACTCTTCTATAGCAATCCTTTGTTTAATAATAAATTCTACCCAACCACGATAACAATCAGGCATATTCACATATTTTCGCTTGAGAATATGCTCTAAAAGTTCTCTGAGTCTACTTTCTAATTCACGTTTATCTGAACGTCCCAAACTGTCTATTTCCTCAATTAAATTATCAAAATCTAAGCCATCAATATCCCTATTACGTAATTTTTTGACTATATCTTCAATCCAGAGTAAATAATCTTGCTCATATAAAGATACTTCTGTTCGTACCTGCGTCATTTTTTTGTGTCCTAATTTGTTACTTAATCAAAACTCAATATCAATAGTATCAGAAAACCAATCATCATCAATTAACTGTTCTAAAGTATACTGATGATTTTTTATTTGTTCTAAAGTCATTTCATAACAGGCTAAATAGTCTGTTTTATATAAACTTTTTACGTTGGTTAAGTTATTTGTACTTAAAGTTTGCATATTTTGACCTCAAGAAATGATATTTTTTAATTATAAACCATAAAAATCGAATCCTCATCCAAAATTTCCTCTATCCTAATTTGCTGTTAACCCATCGGGGGAAACTGCACTGTCTGAGTTAACATCTGGTTACAAATTACAAATTATCTCCATCCCAACCAACGCAAACAAGGAACAATTAAGTAATAACTCAACCCTAAGCAAAGACTAATTAAAATAGCAACAAAATCCAAAAAAGCTATATAATTCAATAACTCTAACCAGCTTGGTGGATTGGAAAAATGGATAAATGAAATTTTCACCCCTAGATGAATGAAACCTGCGACAATATTGGCACTACCAAAAGCAGTTATAAAAGCGTAAGCTAGGTAATGGCTGCGAAGACCTAAACCCAAAGTTAGCATCGAAATTGATACTAACATCCAGGCAATTAATCCTTCAGGTCCATTGTGTGGTTTAATAAACTGCCAAGTTATCCAACCAGAACTATAGCCTATTAAACCCATCATGGCTGATACTAAAAATCGTCGCTTTTGTCCAAAACTTCCTGATAGAGTAATTCCCCAAGCAGTTCCTAAACCAGCAACTGCATAGATGATAATTTCCTTTGGGTTAGAGGGTTGAAAATTAGGGATTAATTCTGGTAATTGACGTAATATAAATTCTGCAACAACAGCACCTAATTTAGTCTGATAAGCCAATAAAAAACCAGCGATAGTTCCCAAACTAGCACCTATTCCACTCAAAATCATCGCCCAAATTGTAGCCAGACAAGCTCTTAAGAATTTGAAAATTGCTTGCACTGTAAATAGTGTTGTGTTACCCACAGTTTGGGTAAATTGGGTAACAGTTTGGATGAAGTTATTTTTGAGTTTGGTAAAAAATCCTGGTTGTGATCCTGCAGGGACAATTTGTAATAAGCGTTTTTGAATAATAGCAGCATGGGCTGGACGCGATCGCACATCCGTTTGGATCATCTCATCTAGTAAATCTGCAAGTTGGGGGTTAACATTGCATTGATTACGCCAACGCAATTCACCAGTGATAGAATCTTCTAAATCCTGGGGATACTTACCGGTGAGTAATTCAATCATTGTTCGTCCCAAAGCATAAAAATCTGCCGCAGGACCAACATTACCACCAATTATTTGTTCTGGTGGACTATAACCAGATGAAAATAATCGTGTAGAAGGAGAATGCGATCGCAATATCGCCCCACTAAATTGTTTAGCTCCACCAAAATCAATTAATACTAATTGTTCTGCTTGTAAAGGTGCGCTAGGTGCAGGAGTACGCAGCATTAAATTAGAAGGTTTAATATCCCGATGAATAATATGGCGTTTGTGCAGTTCCTGTAAAATTTTGACAGCTTGAGCAAACCAATTTAACACCAAATCTTCTGGACATCCTTGAGGATAAGTTTTGCGAATTTCTTCTAAATTATGGCCATCAATTTTTTCCATCACCAGACAAGCCAACTGGTGCGGTTTAGGACTAGTCAAATTGATTTGAAAATAGCCATCAGCATCAACTTTAGGAACACCAGGATGGTGGAAATTACTTAAAACCTCCGCTTCTTGGATAAATAATTCCCAAGCCTTGGGAGACTCTTCCACCAACACTTTCAGCACCTTTTCAGTTTGAGTTTTGGCATCCCAAACTGTATAAATTTGGGCAAAACCCCCCGAACCCAAAGGTTGAATCGGGTAATAGCGATCTAATAAGTGCAACGGTGCGCCACAACTATTACAAAATTTGTTTCCCCAGGGTTGGGGATAGGGACGTTGACAGTTAGGATTTATGCAGTTAACCGCACTCTGATTTATCTGGGTCAAAACCACGAAAATACAAAGGCTGAATTGATTTTAGCGCCTCTTTTGTCTTCTTTACTCAACTTCATTTGTGGCTTCGATAAATTTTTGCTGGCGTTGTTGAGATTTTCCCTCTCCACTCTTCACAGGATGTAGTGAACAAAATACAGCAGGTCCAACAGGTTGAGTATCAGGTTCATAAATTGCTGCTGCTTGTCGCTTTTTTTCTTTTGTTGACTGTTTATTTTCACAAGGCATAATTACCCATCAAGTTGCCACACTTGGGATAAAAACCACTAAGCTGATAATATAGTAGGTTAAAACTTTACTAAAAATTCTGCCTGGAGCGTAAAACCAGCGGTTAAAACTTGCTCACTGCCTAACTACGTCGTAATTACATTATGTTTGATGCACTATCTGACCGTTTAGAATCTGCCTGGAAAAAACTGCGGGGACAAGATAAAATCTCTCAATCCAATATTCAAGACGCTTTGCGCGAAGTGCGTCGGGCTTTGTTGGAAGCAGATGTTAACCTCCAGGTAGTTAAAGATTTTATTGCTGAAGTCGAAACCAAAGCTCAGGGAGCCGAGGTCATATCTGGCGTGCGTCCTGATCAACAGTTTATCAAAATTGTTCATGATGAACTGGTGCAGGTAATGGGGGAAGAAAATGTTCCCCTGGCAGAAGTTGAAGGTAAAACCACTGTTGTGCTGATGGCAGGTTTACAGGGTACTGGTAAAACCACCGCTACGGCTAAATTAGCCTTACATTTACGCAAATTAAATCGTAGTTGTTTGTTAGTCGCCACAGACGTATATCGTCCCGCCGCAATTGATCAGTTAATTACACTGGGTAAGCAAATTGACGTACCTGTGTTTGAGATGGGCAGCGATGCTGATCCCGTAGAAATCGCCCGTCAAGGTGTGGAACGTGCCAAGGCTGAAGGCATTAATACAGTAATTGTTGATACTGCCGGACGCTTACAAATTGACCAAGACATGATGGCGGAATTAGCCCGTATCAAGTCAACTATTGCACCAGACGAAACTCTGTTAGTAGTGGACGCAATGACGGGTCAAGAAGCCGCAAATCTGACTCGCACTTTTCACGACCAAATCGGTATTACCGGGGCAATTCTCACCAAAATGGACGGTGATAGCCGGGGTGGTGCGGCTTTGTCAGTCCGGCAAATTTCCGGTGCGCCGATTAAATTTATCGGTGTGGGTGAAAAGGTCGAGGCGCTACAACCCTTTTATCCTGAACGGATGGCTTCCCGGATTTTGGGGATGGGTGATGTTCTCACCTTGGTAGAAAAAGCCCAGGAAGAAATTGACTTGGCAGATGCCGAGCAAATGCAAGAGAAAATATTATCGGCAAAGTTCGATTTTACCGACTTTCTCAAACAGTTACGCCTAATGAAAAATATGGGTTCATTAGGTGGGATCATGAAGTTGATTCCCGGTATGGGTAAGCTTTCTGATGACCAATTGAAACAAGGGGAAACCCAGCTAAAACGCTGTGAATCTATGATCAATTCCATGACCATGCAAGAACGGCGTGATCCTGATTTATTATCCAGTTCTCCCAGTCGGCGGCGACGCATCGCTTCTGGTGCTGGTTATAGAGAGTCAGATGTTAGTAAGCTGGTGGCAGATTTCCAAAAAATGCGATCGCTCATGCAACAAATGGGTCAGGGAAATTTCCCCGGTATGCCCGGAATGTTCGGCGGCGGTGGCAACCCCCTAGCCGCAGGAGGAAATCGTCCTGCTGCCGGTTGGCGCGGTTATCCCGGTGGCGCACCACCAAACAAAAAGAAAAAGAAAGAGAAAAAGAAAAAAGGTTTTGGCACTCTTTAGGCATTGGGGATTGGGGATTGGGGATTGGGGATTGGGGATTGGGATAGATAGAAAGTTATTCTCCTCTGCTCCTACTTTCTGACTCTAATTACCTGACAACTGACCACTGACACGTGCTAGAATGATCATTTAATTCACAAAATCACCACCTACAAACCCACAGGAGAACGAGTTCTCAACATGATCAAACTGCGCTTGAAGCGATTTGGTAAAAAGCGGGAAGCAAGTTACCGCATTATTGCTATTAACAACCTGTCTCGTCGTGATGGTCGTCCCCTAGAAGAACTAGGATTTTATAACCCCAGAACTGATGAAGTCCGTCTAGATATTCCTGGCATCGTTAAGCGACTACAACAAGGCGCTCAACCTACGGATACAGTTCGTCGCATTTTAGTAAAAGCTAACGTTTTTGAACAAGTCAGTGCAAACGCCGCATCATAATCTGGAGATGACATTATTAACAGCCAGTCCTAACTATGTTGGGCTGGTAAAATTTCTTGTGCAGCCGTTTTTAGAATTTCCAGAGTCTTTAAGCGTCGATTGTGAAATGTCTTATGCCCTTAAACGGGCTTGGATTCGCATCGCTTTTGACCCTACAGACAAAGGAAAAGTCTTTGGTCGGGGGGGACGCAATATTCAGGCAATTCGCACGTTAATTGCGGCAGCAGCAGAATTCGCTGGGCAATCAGTATACCTGGACATCTACGGCAGCAATACCCAAAGTCGGGATGGTATGTCTTTTGATGAAGAACAAGAAGAAAGAATAGCTCCACCAAAATCGAGAGAAAGAAGTGGAGATATCCCCAGACCTGTTGCTAAACCCCGCTTCCGCTAGGTCTAAACTGGTATTTTTGAGGAGACTCAGCCAGTAAGCAGTTCTGGAATGGAGACAGGTGGCAACAAGATTGTCAAATCTTTTCGCAATTTCTGGTTACTATAACGGGATTGTTGATAAAGTATAGACATTTGTTGCCAGCCTATTCTCAAAATCTATAGGATTTTAGATTTGGGATTTTAGATTTGGGATTTTAGATGGGAAAAGATTTATTGATTTAGATAACTGATTTTTTCAACATATTCCAGGTTAAAGTATTGTAAATTCTTATGAAAATTCGAGAAAATTCTCTAAATTATTTTGTTGCTGACTTCAGGAAAATATCACTTTGATTAAAAACTGCTCCTCACTTAATTATTAAAAACTATGGCAGGTGCTTTCACAATTCAACTGCCTAATATTCCCAGTGCGATCGCTCTGGCTGGATATGGGGAAGCAAATCTCAAGTTTCTATCTCAACAAACAGGTGCTAATTTAGTTCTGCGCGGACAGGAATTGCTAATTGCTGGCCAAGAAAAGCAGGTTGATCTGGCAGTGCAATTAGTGCGATCGCTGGAAAATCTCTGGAGTAAAGGCAATAATATCTCAACTGCTGATATTTTAACAGCCCGTCAAGCAATAGATAGCGATCGCCAAGGTGAACTCCAAGACCTACAACGCGATATCCTCGCTAAAAGTCGTCGTGGTCAAGAAATTCGCGCTAAAACTTTCCGTCAACGACAATATATTGAAGCTATCCGCAAACGCGATCTCACTTTTGGTATTGGTCCTGCGGGAACTGGTAAAACCTATCTCGCTGTTGTCGTCGCTGTTCAAGAACTGCTATCTAATCAATTTGAACGCTTAATTTTAACTCGTCCTGCGGTGGAAGCTGGGGAAAAATTGGGATTTTTGCCAGGAGATTTGCAACAAAAAGTTGACCCCTACCTCCGTCCTCTTTATGATGCCATTAATGAATTTATCGACCCCGAAAAAATCCCTAATTTAATGGAACGTGGTGTGATTGAAGTTGCACCATTGGCATATATGCGGGGACGGACTTTAAATAACGCTTTTGTGATTGTCGATGAAGCCCAAAATACCACACCAGCGCAAATAAAAATGGTTTTGACTCGTTTAGGTTTCGGTTCACGCATGGTGATTACAGGTGACATCACACAAACCGATTTACCACTGCACCAACAATCGGGATTAACAACAGCTTTACAAATTTTGAAGCACGTTGAAGGGATAGCTTTTTGTGAATTTACCCAAACAGATGTTGTCCGTCATCCTCTAGTTCAGCGAATTGTTGCTGCTTACGAACAATACGAAAAATAGTAATATCCGTTTCTCTGAATTAGCATTGACAAGATGTTTTTTGTGCTATGATTCTTTTATCTGAAATTCCGCTGCCGATTTTCTCCAAGCTTCAGAAAAATTAAATAAAA
>NZ_JAYGHA010000044.1:0-35018 GCF_034931405.1 Anabaena sp. UHCC 0451
CCCATATTTGCTTGGTTGAAAATGGGAAGTTAAAGAATATCCAAATTGTTTCTGATCTCAACATTGAAAATCTTGCAAATCCTAATTCAGATCACCTATAAATAAATCTATGATTCTACAAACGCAACCCATCCAAAAAACACCCATTGTCACCTGGGAAGCACTCCCATCTGATTTTATTTTACCTGATGACCCAGTGGAAAATATTCAACAACCTCCTCTGGCGGCTGCACTCACCGATGCTTTAGGTGCATCACGGCGCATTCTCCCACAAATGCTGATTGGCTCTAATTTTGGACTTGTAGCCACCTTAAACAAAAAAATTATCGTTAAAGCCCCCGATTGGTTTTATGTGCTACAAGTACATCCTGTAGCTGCTGATGTGGTGCGTCGCAGTTATACTCCCAACTTAGAAGGAGAAGCAGTAGCGGTAGTGATGGAATTTCTTTCTGATACAGAAGGTGGAGAATTATCAGTACGTTCCACACCACCCTATGGAAAGCTGTATTTTTACGAACATATTCTGAAAGTTCCCACTTACGTCACTTATGATCCCTACGAACCCAGTTTAGAAGTCCGCTGTTTGCAAAATGGAGAATATACCAAACAAAAAGCAGATACTAATGGGCGTTTTTGGATTCCTGAATTAGAGCTATTTTTAGGAATTTGGCCAGGTGAAAGATTATGTCAAACCATGAACTGGTTGCGGTGGTGGGATAAAGAAGGAAATTTGCTACTTTGGAGTAGCGAACAAGCCGAACAAGAACGCCAACGTGCAGAACAGGAACGCCAACGGGCTGATTTATTAGCAGCTAAGTTACGTGAGCTAGGTGTTGATCCTGAATTGTTGTAAATTTGTGATGCGGGCATCTTAGCCCGCTAAAAAATTAAGGTGATAAACGCTCTATTTTCCAATTTCCATTATCTAAGCGAGTATAAAGCAAGCGATCGTGTAAACGGCTAGAACGTCCCTGCCAAAATTCAATTTCTTGGGGAATTACCCGATACCCTCCCCAATGAGGTGGTCTAGGAACTTCTTGATTTTCATATTGGCGTTGAAATTCTTGTAATTGTGCTTCTAAAACTTCCCTACCAGAAATCACCTCACTTTGATTAGAAGCCCATGCACCCAAACGACTATTATGGGGGCGTACTTCAAAATAACCATCAGATTCTTCAGAAAAAATCTTCTCTACAGTCCCCACAATTCTCACTTGACGTTCTAATTCAGCCCACCAAAATACTAATGCCGCATGGGGGTTTGCAGCTAGTTCTTGTCCTTTGTGACTGTTATAGTTAGTAAATAAAACAAAACCTCGTTCATCAAAATCCTTTAATAATACCATTCTCGCCGTAGGTTTGCCATCTGGGGTAGATGTAGCCAAAGTCATGGCGTTAGGTTCAGGTAATTGTGCTGCTAGAGCCTGATCAAACCAGAATTTAAATTGTATAAAAGGATTAGGGTCAATTTCCTTTTCACTCAAATCTTGCAAAGTGTAGTCTTTGCGAAGGTCAGCTATGTTTTTATCCATCGTTTTTATGCCCTTATTTTTAGATAATCTTATACCAGTATGTGAGAAAAATATTTATGATGATTAACAGTGGTAATAGTTCCAAAAAGCATAGACACTTTTGACTTTTGACTTTTGACTTGATTTGCCTCCTGCCTATACATTAAAATCAGATGCGCCGTTCAGCCTCTCTACAAAGTTTATTAATTTATGGTCTGAGTGGTCCGATTATCGCTCTCAATGTCTGGCTACTGTCTGTCTTGTTTCGTTATTTCCAGAACCCCATTACCATCCTGAGTATTGCGGCAATTCTGGCGTTTTTACTCAATTACCCGGTGAAGTTATTCGAGAAAGCCAGGATTAGTCGCACGCAGTCAGTAATCATTGTCTTGCTGATCACTTTAACTTTGTTGATTATTTTGGGTCTTACCCTTGTGCCGATGGTAATTGACCAAACAATCCAACTTTTAAATAATATTCCTGATTGGTTAGCTTCTAGTCAAGACAATCTGGGAAAATTACAAGTTTTGGCACGCCAGAAACGGATACAAGTTGATTTAAGCCTAGTTACTAGTCAAATCAATGCTGGTGTGCAGAACTTGTTGCAACAGATAGCTTCTGGTGCGGTGGGATTTGCTGGAACTTTATTGTCAGGATTACTAAATATCGTGTTAGTGATTGTACTAGCTTTTTATATGCTAATATATGGCGATCGCGTGTGGTATGGTCTAATAAATCTCCTTCCATCTCATATTGGCATTCCCTTCAGCAAGTCATTACAGCTAAATTTCCAGAACTTTTTCCTCAGCCAATTATTGCTGGGATTGTTCATGGTGGTAGCACTCACGCCCATTTTCTTATTTCTAAGAGTACCATTTGCCCTATTATTCGCCATTATTATTGGTATTTCTGAACTTATCCCTTTTGTCGGTGCTACTTTAGGGATAGGCTTGGTAACGTTGTTAGTTTTCTTACAGACTTGGTGGTTAGCATTTCCAGTAGCAATGGTAGCAATTATCATGCAGCAAATCAAAGATAATATCCTATCTCCCAAGTTGCTTGGTAACTTTATTGGCCTCAATCCCCTGTGGATTTTTGTAGCTATTTTGATGGGATTTGAAATTGCAGGTTTGTTGGGAACACTGGTTGCTGTACCCATTGCTGGTACTATCAAAGGCACTTTTGATGCCATCAAAAACAACAAGCAAGGAAGTTCTGTATATAGTTATACTGTTGTTGATGATGAGTGATTGGGCATTGGGCATTGGGCATTGGTAAAAATCTTTTCCTCCCCTGCCTCCTGACTCCTGACTCCTGACTCCTGACTCCTGACTCCTGACTCCTGACAAATTAATGGATGCCCAAAAGCTATTAGAAACAATTACACATTTAATTGACCAAGCCCAAAAGGGAGAAATAGACCCTTGGGATGTGCAGGTAATTGAGGTGATTGACCGGTACTTGGAACTAATGTCACCAGAGGCCACAGCTAGAGGTTATGAGGCTGATTTATCTCAATCTGGACAGGCTTTTTTATCAGCATCCATGCTTGTACTATTTAAAGCTAATACTTTAATGCAATTGTCAACAGTAGATAATATCATAGATAATGTATCTGATGATTCAATACTGGATGATGCCAATGGAGAATTATATCCCATCCACCGTCTGCAACTAGAGCGACAGCTGCGTCGTCGTCCAGCAGCAATGCCACCACAAAAGCGTCGTGTGACTCTGCAAGAGTTAATTGAGCAATTGCAGATTATGGCTAACCAGCTAAAACGGGTAGAGAAAGTTATCAAACCTCACCGTCCTAAGCGTCAGCCTAGTATGCAAACGATGCGGGAGGCACTAGAATTAGCTCACCAAGAAAATTTAACAGAAGTAGCTTTAGAAGTTGAACAGGTATTGCATCTGAGAGCAAGGGAGTTAAATTTACAGGAACAATGTTTGAATCTAGAACAACTGGTACAGTTGTGGACTAAAACAAAGCAACCAGATACAAATAGCTCTGAGCATCAATCAGAACATGGTAACTTGGTCAGCGTTTTTTGGGCGTTGCTGCTATTGTCTGCACAATCTAAAGTAGAACTATTTCAAGAAGAATTTTACCAGGAGATAAAAATACGTTTACCTACTCCAGACAACAAATGCAACCCCATCAACTAAATTTTTTTTTGCGTCAGCAAAACCCAGAATCCTAGTAAATTGAAAAGATCAGCAACTGATGATTAAGTATCATTCGACAAAAGTAAACTGGCTTGTGGTTGAGGAATAAAATTTTATGAAAGCGATGATTCTCGCGGCTGGTAAGGGTACTCGTGTCCGCCCTATTACTTATACCATTCCCAAACCAATGATTCCTATCCTGCAAAAGCCAGTGATGGAGTTTTTATTGGAATTGTTACGTCAACATGGATTTGACGAGATTATGGTCAATGTTAGCCATTTGGCTGAGGAAATAGAAAATTATTTCCGTGATGGTCAACGGTTTGGAGTACAGATTGCTTATTCCTTTGAAGGTAAAATTGATGATGATGGTAAATTGGTAGGGGAAGCCATTGGTTCTGCGGGAGGGATGCGGCGTATCCAAGACTTCTCGCCATTTTTTGATGATACCTTTGTGGTATTATGCGGTGATGCTTTAATTGACTTAGATCTAACGGCTGCGGTGAAGTGGCATAAATCTAAGGGAGCAATTGCTACCGTCATTACCAAATCTGTTCCCAAGGAAGAGGTTTCTAGCTATGGGGTAGTAGTTACGGACGAAGAAAATCGCATCAAAGCTTTCCAAGAAAAACCTTCAACGGAAGAAGCTCTTAGCACTAATATCAACACAGGTATTTACATTTTTGAGCCAGAGGTATTTGATCATATTCCTTCTGGTGTAGAGTATGACATTGGTAGCCAGTTGTTTCCTAAGTTGGTGGAAATTAATGCCCCTTTCTATGCTATCCCGATGGATTTTGAATGGGTAGACATTGGGAAAGTTCCTGATTATTGGCGGGCTATTCGCGGCGTGTTGCTGGGGGAAATCAAAAATGTGCAAATCCCTGGTCATGAAGTAGCTCCGGGTATATACACTGGCTTAAATGTAGCGGTAAATTGGGATAAGGTTGATATTACTGGACCAGTTTATATTGGTGGCATGACTAGAATTGAAGATGGTGCGAGAATTGTCGGTCCAGCAATGATTGGTCCTAATTGTTGGATTTGCAACGGTGCAACTGTAGACAACAGCGTGGTTTTTGAATGGTCGCGTCTAGCTCCGGGGGTTAGATTGGTAGATAAGCTAGTGTTTGGACGTTATTGTGTGGATAAAACTGGGGCAGCTATTGATGTGCAAGCAGCTGCTTTAGATTGGTTGATTACTGATGCTCGTCAAACTCCACCTTCGGAAATTCCTCTAGAACACCAAGCGATCGCCGAATTGTTGGGAGCAAATACAAATTAGGGATTGGGGATTGGGGATTGGGGATTGGTGATTGGTGATAAGAATTTATTACCCAGTCCCTAGTCCCCAGTCCCTAGTCCCCAGTCCCCAGTCCCTAGTCCTAACTATTCAAGTAAGTATATCTTTGGAGACTTTGCTCGTAGGTTTGTAGTAATCTTTGAGATTCGGCCAGAGTAATGCTTTTTTCTTCTAAGGCTTTCTCACAGCGTTGGCGGATGTTTTCCACCATGTCCTCAGAGTCGTACTGTACGTAGCTAACTACCTCACTCATGGTATCACCCTTGACGACGTGTTCAATTTGGTAGCCTTTGGGTGTTAATTGGATGTGAACGGCGTTTGTATCACCAAAGAGGTTATGTAAGTTACCCATGATTTCTTGGTAAGCTCCATTGAGGAACATTCCCAGATAATAGGGTTCATTTGGTGTGAATTTATGCAGTTCTAAAACTGATTTAACATCTCGCAAGTCAATAAAGCGATCAATTTTACCATCACTATCACAGGTGAGGTCTGCTAAAATTCCTCTTTGTGTGGGTTCTTGATCTAGCTTATGTATGGGCATAATGGGGAATAGTTGATCAATTGCCCAACAATCTGGTGCTGATTGAAACACCGAAAGATTAATATAATAGATGGAAGCCATAATCTTTTCTAGGTCTTCCAGTTCATCTGGTACGTATTCTTGCTGTCTAGTAATGTCTAGAATTTTGCTACAGCAAGCCCAGTAAAGACGTTCGGCTTTAGCGCGTTCTTTGAGGCGTAAAATTCCTAAGTTAAAGCGGCTGATAGCTTCTTCCTTGAATTGAGCCGCGTCGTGATAAAACTCTTGATAATTCTCTTTGTTGATGGATTGGTAGGTTTCCCAAAGGTAATTAATAATTGGTGATTCTCCCTCTTGTGGGGGATCTGGAAGTTCGAGGGGGACATCGCTGGTGCTGAGAACGTCAAAGATGAGGACTGATTGATGAGAGGCGATCGCTCTCCCGCTTTCGCTAATCAGTGTAGGTACGGGAATCTGACGTTCCGCACAGGTATCTTTTAATTCAGCTACAATATCGTTGGCATAGTTTTGCATATTGTAGTTTTTGGAGGCGTAGAAGTTGGTTTGAGAGCCGTCATAATCTACACCTAAGCCACCACCAACATCGAGATATTTCATATCTGCGCCTAACATTGCCAATTCTACATAGATGCGGCTGGCTTCTTGGATGGCATCTTTAATGACATTGATGGCGGAGATTTGGGAACCGATATGGAAGTGTAGCAACTGCAAAGCATCGAGTAAATTAGCTTCTTTGAGCTTTTCCACGGCTTCCATGATTTCGGGAATTGTCAAGCCAAATTTGGCGCGATCGCCTGTGGAAGTTCCCCAACGTCCCATCCCTTGGGTGCTTAATTTCGCCCGGATTCCCAAAATAGGCTTAATCCCCAATTGCAGGTTAGCAGCAATCACCAAATCGACTTCTTCAATCTGTTCTATGACAATAATTGCTGTTTGTCCTAGCCGTTGGGATAACATTGCTGTTTCAATGTATTCTCGGTCTTTGTAGCCATTGCAAACTAATAACGCTCCTGGTGTATCCAATAAAGCCAGGGCAATCATTAATTCGGGCTTAGAACCGGCTTCTAGCCCAAATTGATGCGGTTTACCAAAACGTACCAAGTCTTCAATTAAGTGCCTTTCCTGGTTGCATTTGACGGGGAAAACACCACGATAAACACCGGGATAGTTATAACGAGCGATCGCTTTCGCAAAACAAGCGTTTAGTCGCTCAATCCGATCTTCTAAAATATCGGAAAAGCGAATTAACATGGGAAGTCCTAAGTTACGCTGCTTTAAAGCGTTAACTAATTCAAATAAGTCTAGAGAACCGCCGCGATCGCCCTTGGGGGAAACCGTCACATGACCCGCTGCATTAATGGAAAAATAAGGTCTGCCCCAACCTTCAATGCGGTACAGGTCTTCGCTGTCCTCAATTTTCCAAGTACGAGGTAAATCTTCTGATGTCGTACTAGGGGGTAGCAGTTTCTTGTGCTTTTGGCTTTTCAATTCTGACTTATGTGCATTAGTAGGCACTTTCACGATCTCATCGGTAGTTGACTCGACACCCATTTCTTCCTGACCTCTGTGTTTCACCCACGAACTAACAATTTAGCAAATTAGTCTAATAACAGATATGCAACCAGAAAGATTTTTTCATGGTTAAGAAGGAGTTAAGGATTTACTGGTGATTGGGGATTGGGGATTGGGGATTGGTGATTGGGGATTGGGGATTGGGGATTGGGGATTGGTGATTGGTGATTGGTGATTGGGGATTGGGAAAAGAAAGATCATATTTTTTCCCTGCTTCCTTATTTATTTCTGGAACTACTAGACAAAAGACATACCTACAACTGACAATTAACGCAGAAAATTTTTTATGCTTTTGGAGACAGATTTGGAACGCACATTTTTAGCAATTAAGCCTGATGGAGTCCAGCGCGGACTTGTGGGTGAAATTATCCGTCGCTTGGAAACTAAAGGCTTTACCCTCGTAGGCTTGAAGTTGATGAACGTCAGTAAAGAGTTAGCTGAAAAGCATTATGATGTTCACAAGGAAAGACCTTTTTTTCCTGGTTTAATTAAATTTATTACCTCTGGACCTGTGGTAGCTATGGTTTGGGAAGGTGATGGTGTTGTTGCATCTGCAAGAAAAATTATCGGTGCAACCAATCCCTTAAGTGCAGAACCGGGTACAATTCGTGGTGATTTTGGCGTTACTGTCGGTCGTAACCTGATCCACGGTTCTGATGCGATCGAAACAGGCCAAACCGAAATTAAACTCTGGTTTAAGGAAGAAGAATTAGTTAGCTGGCAGCCTACTTTAACTCCTTGGTTATACGAGTAAATTAGGTAATGGGTAATGGGTAATTGGTAATTGGTAATGGGTAATTGGTAAAAACCTCTTCCCAATCCCCAATCCCCAATCCCCAATCCCCAATCCCCAATCCCCAATCCCTTACTTTGTTACTTCGGTTTTTTCGGGTTCTTCTGTTGTTTCTGTTTCTAATTCTAATTCTGTACGTTTAGAAAATCCCCAGGTGAGGATAATAGCGATCGCACTCACCATCACCCACTGGGGTGGAACTAAATCTTCGTTGATGACTTTTAATAACAGGCGTAAACCCACAAAGGCTACAGTGATATAACCTGCGTCTTCTAAATTTGCATATTCATCTAACCAGCGAATAAATAACCCGGCCATAAATCTGAGGGTGACGATACCGATAGTTGTACCTGTAATTACTAACCATGCTTCTTGGGATACGGCGATCGCTGTGGTGACGCTATCTAAGGAAAAGGCTAAATCTGTAAAGGCTATCACGGGTATTGCTTGCCACAGAGATTTAAACCGGGGTCCGTGATGGTGGTTGTCTTCGTCTTCTTGTGATGCAAAGTGTTGGAATACTAGCCACAGTAGGTAAGCAGCACCCAATAATTCAAATTGCCAGAATTTTTGTACCCAGGTAGCTGTCAACAATAGGGTAATTCGCAATACATAAGCAAATACTAACCCAATGTTTAGTGCCTGATTTTCTAGTTTTTTGTCTTCTAGTCCTTGGGCGATCGCAGCGAGGGCGATGGCATTATCAGCGGATAGCACGGCTTCTAAAAAGACTAATATCAGCAGGACTATAGAGGCTTCTATGCTGAAATGAAAATTGAGGTAATTAAAAATTTGGTCTAGCATTCCAATTTCTCAGACAGGGAAAATTTTAAATTAACAGGAACAGAGATTCTTATTATATAACGCGCAATAAATTGCTACTTTTATCCAGCTTAACCAGGACTTACGCTAAACATTATGAAAGTAGGGGTAATTCATGAATTACCCCTACCCGGTTATGGTTAACATATTTATTACAATATAGTTCTTCCTTATCAAAATCATCTTAACAAATCCAAAACCTTTTGTCAACCCCCAATATTAATAACTCCTGGATTTTCCTTGGGTATTAACTAAACAACACGATTCATGGCAAAATCCTGTAAATCCTTTAATCCTGGATATCCTGATTCTGACAAAGATTATTTTTTTTATGACGAACCACAGAGGACACAGAGGACACAGAGAAAAACCGATGAATAATCTCCCTGACTTCTTTTTGAGTCTTATCAATAAATTAACAAATAATCTTATCAGTCGGGGATCTGGTGATTGTGTACAAGAGAATCAGGATAGCAGAGGTGAAATTTCTTCGTTGTCTTCTGATTCCTGACTCCTGAATTATGTTGTAATATCAAAACAACTTTTCTAACAAACTATTTGCTAACTCACATAAATCAATATCACAAATATGAAGATGACGAGCTAAAATATCTCTCACGGCAGATGTTTTTTCATCTTCTCTAGAAATTCTCAAACATTCTTCTAAATCTATGGCTAAATCAAACAGTGGCCTATCTTTCAAATTCTGCCTGATTTTCACTGCTACATCATCATTACTAACCAAAAATTCTTTAATAGTATCTAATAGAGAATTACCTAATATTTCATCATTTCCCCAGTTTTCTAACCAATCTCCATCTGCATCTTCAATGTAAAGATGAACATAATTTACCCCATATTCTAACCAGTCTTGTTGCATTCTGCGGGCTGCTGCTAAAATTTCAGCAAATTCATCTACTTGAGTAATGCTGTTCATTTCTTTTTGGTTAAGCATAAATGCTGTCGTAAGCAGGTAACTATGTAGGTAAGGACTCAGGTGTTTGTTCAATATCAAAAATTTGAGATTAGGAAAAGTTAAGATACTTTCCTTGTGCGAGGTGATCACTGTTATACAGTGCCACATTGACTAATTGGTTGATAAAATCACTCTCTCCAGGGTTGTAACTTAAAAACAATCCTCTTTCTATTTCCCACATTTGCAGTGCATTTTGCCATTTTTCATATTTTTGGCCATGGAATTCTTTGCTAATGCTGGTAATTTGAATACAAAGTGGTTTATGTTGATGACTACTAACAATTAGGTCTGTTGCCATAGAAAGGTCGGCAATATAACGCTGCCAAAAACTACCTTCACGACGAACAATATCTTGCGCTATTGATTTAATAATATCATCATCAAACTGATTAAACTCACCTGCCATCATTTTTTTCTTCCAAATATAAAATTTGGCATCTGTTGAGTTTATCCACTTAGGAAACAAATAACCATACCAATACCTTTCATTTGCCGTCATTTGGTCAAATTTTGCTTGTCGTGCTGCTTGGGAAGGTAATGATTGAATTATCAACCAAATTGTAGAGTCTGTAATTACCTCTAGGAGAAAGCCAAGGACATAAGGTTTAGCAGTCAGAGAACCAGGACGAGTATATTTGACCCAACGATTGATCTCATTTAATCTCTTGGCTAACTGAGGATCTATCGTTGAGGCTTTCTCTGTCAATGACTTTAGTTTATCCTTGATTTCTTTTGCTTGCAAACTACACCCTACTTTTCAGTAAATAAACTAAATAAACATTTGGTTTCTAATTTATACCTTTGAACCGAAATATCCGAATCATGCTGTAGTGTTAAAATTTGGTTAAAAAAAAGATTCAATTGACAATTTCTCCCAGATGTTGTAGTTGCCAAATTTTGGAGAATTTAACAACCCCGGTTGTTACCCAGTTGACTGGTGCAAAATACCTATTAATTCGGAAATACATTGTTATGGTTATTTTACCCTTTAATAAGGTACAAGTTATACAGTTTTCGATTTTCTCAATCACACTTAACATTTCCTTTAGCTTTTATCTGTCCTAAGCTGCTCATTCTTGCTTACTTGCGATTAGTGTAAACTGAGTAACTTGGATATCTACTTCCAGCTTAACGAAAATCTAGACACTGTTGGCCACAACTTTGTTAACAATAGTTTTCAGTCACAATATCATCTACATAGATCACCATGTCTCAATCGACTATAGAATCCATCCTACAAGAAAAGCGTCTTTTCCATCCTCAGAGTAATTTTTCGCAACAGGCTAATATCAAAAGCCTGGAAGAATATCAGCGTCTTTACGACACAGCAAAAGCTGATCCTCAGAAATTCTGGGCAGAATTAGCGGAAACTGAGCTAAATTGGTTTGAAAAATGGGACAATGTGCTGGATTGGCAAGCTCCTTTTGCTAAATGGTTTGTCAATGGTAAGATTAATATTTCTTACAACTGTCTTGACAGACATCTGACTACTTGGCGTAAAAATAAGGCCGCTTTAATTTGGGAAGGTGAACCAGGAGATTCACGGACGCTAACTTATGCCCAATTGCATCGAGAAGTATGTCAATTTGCTAATGTTCTCAAACAGCTGGGTGTGAAAAAAGGCGATCGCGTGGGTATTTATATGCCTATGATTCCCGAAGCGGCTATTGCTATGTTAGCCTGTGCGAGAATTGGCGCACCTCATAGCGTAGTTTTTGGTGGTTTTAGTGCTGAAGCTTTGCGCGATCGCTTGAACGATGCAGAAGCTAAAGTAGTAGTCACAGCAGATGGTGGTTGGCGTAAAGATGCGATCGTACCTCTGAAAGAACAGGTAGATAAAGCTTTAGCTGATAACGCCGCACCCAGTGTAACAGATGTGTTAGTTGTCAAACGCACAGGTCAAAAAACCCAGATGGAACCAGGACGAGACCACTGGTGGCACGATTTACAAAAAGGTGTGTCCGCAGATTGTCCAGCTGAACCAATGGACAGCGAAGATATGCTGTTTGTTCTCTACACTTCTGGTAGTACCGGCAAACCAAAGGGTGTAGTGCATACAACAGGCGGTTATAACCTATACACCCATATTACCACAAAATGGATTTTTGATCTCAAGGATACAGATGTATATTGGTGTACTGCTGACGTAGGTTGGATTACTGGACACAGCTATATTGTTTATGGTCCCCTTTCCAACGGTGCAACCACTGTTATGTATGAAGGTGCGCCCCGTACTTCTAATCCTGGTTGTTTTTGGGATGTGATTGAAAAATACGGTGTGACGATTTTTTATACTGCTCCTACCGCCATCCGCGCTTTTATCAAAATGGGTGAACACTTACCCAATGCGCGTAATCTTTCTTCTTTACGGTTACTGGGAACTGTCGGTGAACCTATCAACCCTGAAGCCTGGATGTGGTATCACAAAATCATCGGTGGTGAACGTTGTCCCATAGTTGATACTTGGTGGCAAACGGAAACTGGTGGTATTATGATCACACCTTTACCTGGTGCAATTCCCACTAAACCCGGTTCAGCTACTCTCCCCTTCCCTGGTATTATTGCGGATATCGTCGATTTAGAAGGTAACACAGTTCCAGAAAATGAAGGTGGTTATTTAGCGGTACGTCATCCTTGGCCGGGAATGATGCGGACTGTGTACGGTGATCCTGAGCGTTTCCGTCGCACTTATTGGGAACATATTCCCCCCAAAGATGGTAAATATACGTACTTTGCTGGTGATGGTGCGAGAAAGGATGAAAATGGCTATTTCTGGGTGATGGGGCGTGTGGATGATGTGCTGAATGTGTCTGGACACCGTTTGGGAACAATGGAAGTTGAATCTGCGTTGGTGTCTCATCCGGCGGTGGCTGAAGCTGCGGTGGTAGGTAAACCTGATGATTTGAAAGGTGAGGAAGTTGTAGCTTTTGTGACTTTGGAGGGAACTTATCAAGCTAGTGAGGAGTTGAGTAAGGAACTGAAGAAGCACGTTGTCAATGAGATTGGAGCGATCGCTCGTCCTGGTGAAATCAGGTTTACTGATGCTTTGCCAAAAACGCGATCGGGTAAAATTATGCGGCGTTTGTTGCGGAATTTGGCAGCAGGACAGGAAATATCGGGGGATACTTCGACTTTGGAAGATCGTGGTGTTTTGGATAAATTGCGGGAAGGGAATTAATTTAGGTTAGTTTTTCATAACTGTGTAAAATCTGTATGGGGTGGGCAAAATTGCCTACCCTATATTGTGTGAAGCAGATGATAACTTGAATTAAAATAGGGATATAGATGAAAGATGCACTAGGACAAAGAGGTGAGAGGATATTTGAAGTTTTAATCACTAAATTTCACTCTGATGCTGGTCCCATTTTTAAGCCTCAGTTTTTAGGAGATAAATGGCAGTATGTTGATTTTATTGTGGAGTTAGTAGGTGCTGGTTCTTATATTCCTTATTTTTTTGTACAAGTCAAAACTACCAGACAAGGTTATACTAAAAAAGATAAACGTTTAAAGGTGCAAGTAAAAAAGGAATCTGTAATTGGTATAGCATCTTATCCAGCACCAACTTATATAGTGGGAATTGATGAAGTTCAAGAAGTCGGTTATTTAGTTTCTGCTAATGGTGAAAATTTAACATCTCTTTCAAGTCTATCTACTAATTTTCCTATTAATAAACAGAATAGAGAAATTCTTTGGGATGAAGTAAATAGCTTTTGGAGTCAATATAACAATAATAATTTAGCTTCACAATTTTCTGATCAACAATGGAGATAAAACAATGCAAACAGAACAACCCTGGTATATTGGTTTACGTTCAGAAGCTTTGGCAGTTGTGTACTTAACTCGTCGTGATGATTTAATTGTTTCTCAGCAAGAAAAAGATAAAGATACCGGACTGGATTTATTAGTCAAAATCACCAAAGATGGTAATTACACGGGGAGAATTTTTGGGGTAGAAGTGAAAGCAATAGTTTCTAGTTCTGACGTAATTCAGCATAATGATATTTTTAAGCTCAAAAATAACAAATATAAGAATTTGAAAGTTTTCAGAGATTTACCATTTCCAGTGTGCTTGTTTTTCTTTACCCTAGATAACGATAAAGGTTACTATAAATGGATTTTAGAACCTATCATCAAAGATGGAAATAATGTAGCCTTGAAATTTAATGAAAATGAGGAATTAAAAAACCTAAATGATGAGGAAATAGATAATATTATTGCGATGGTTAATAACTGGTATGACCATAAAATTAATTTAGTAGAAGTATAGTATTCATGTTTTTGGCATAAATATCATGACTCTTGCACAAGAAACACGCTACTACTCACCCGAAGAATACCTAGAATTTGAAGTAAATTCAGAACTACGTCACGAATATTAGGATATACTCACGGGTTATTACTCAAATAAGATAGATTACCAGCTTTAATCATGACGATTAAGTGTTCAATACGTTCATACTCGTTTAGTTCTTGTAATTTTTTGGGCATGGTGTATTTTTCCAAAATCTGTTATTTTATTATTTGTCAGAATCAGGATATCCAGGATTTTAGGATTTACAGGATGTTGTTTGAAAGTATCATGTTTTGATTTTTGATTGTCCATCTTTATCTGTGTTTATCTGCGTTTATCTGCGTTCAATTATTTTTGATGTTTTTTTACGAACCGCAGAGACGCAGAGGACGCAGAGAAAAAATATCAGTTATCTTTGTGTGGGAAGGGAGTAATTTTCGCGTTTATCTAATTAATTATGTCAGAATTTGTGGAGGTTTCATCAGAAAATAAAATCCTGTAAATCCTCAAATCCTAGATATCCTGATTCAGACTTAATAATTTTCTGTAACCTTTAAATGTTACAGTTTACAAGTCTGGACGCGATAAAAGAGAGCATTCTACACCTTTGAATTTGAGAATATCATGCCTCCGTCGACTAGTGGTGAAACTGTTTTTATTTCAGAGCCAATGCGGATACTTTATTTTTACTATCTGCTAATTTTGGAAATTCATCCCATGTTCTTCCGTCAAGTTCTCTACCAAACTTTTTCTTTTGAACTCCTCCCCATTGTTTAAAGAAAAATGGTACATTCGCTTCAACACATTGTTTTCTAATATCTCGTACCCATTCAATACTCATAGGACGAGCGCCTATACCAGATTCTCCACCAACAATAACCCAATGTAAATTATCTAAAGAAAGTTTTAAAGAACCTAAAAGCGGCTCACAAGATAAAAATCTAATTTTTGCAGGAATTTCTTTTAAAATCTCGCTTCTCCATGTCCAGGCCTGTGATTCTACACTTACTCCAGCCCAAACATTAGGAGGCCATTTCTTGAGTATTTTAGAAATTTCTAACATCCTTTCTGGACGCTTAGTTAATAATTGAAATTGATGCCAATGCGCTTTTTCCATAACATTAAAAACCTTGATGATGAATTCTTCGGTAATTTCATCCAGGAATAAATCACTCATGGAATTAACAAAGATTATGCGAGGTTTTTTCCATGAAAGAGGCATTGTTATTCGTTCATTCCAAGATTTTACATCAAAACCTTGTTCATAAGGATGACCAGGAATACCACGCCACCGTTCTGCAAAACGTGCTGCATAACAGTTCTGACAACCAGGGCTAATTTTATGGCAGCCAGTGGTAGGATTCCATGTAGCTTCTGTCCATTCTATTGTTGAAGATACCGACATATAATTTTACTCAATAAAAAACTTAGGTTTATGGTATTAGTATTATTTTACTACTCTGATGAAATTTTTCAAAGTTAATTTACCTCTTGCACCCAATTCTCTAGCTTCTATGATTTTTTCTTCATACAACTTTAGAAATATTTCTCTATATTTAGCTCTACTTAAGTAACCTAAGTTGCCAATTTCAAGAATAATAAAAGTTATAGCATCTTCCAAAGTCATATCTTGATTTTTGCTGCGTAAAATATCAATTATTTGAGGTTTAATTGTGGAAATACGTTCATTATTTTGACGTTCCCACTCTTGAGACATAAATTTATGATACTTACCACTTTTATCATCTTGATAAAAAAGTAGTTCATTTTCCTGATACACAAAATCATTTAAAAAGACACCTAAAGCTTTTTGAGGATGGTTACTCCCAACTACAATATGATACTGTGGTCGAGTATCATTATACTCTTCTTTGATTTCAAAACTAGCTATTCCTTTAAAACAACTATCTTTTTGAAGTCTATCTTTGAAATATTTAAGCGCCCATTTTTCAAATTTCTGTTCTTCTTGTTGGTATTCCAACCACCTTGGTTTCCAATCTAAATCCGAGTTATCACCTAAAAGTTTAGTTAGATGTTGTGTATATGTTTCGGCAGTTTTCTGTTTTTTATAATCTTGATAATCCGTTTTATAGAATCCTGCATTGCGAGCAACTGCGCGATTATGAAAAAGTAAGAATAATTCCCCTTTATTTTTACTCACATAATCAGCTATAGAACAAATTTGCTCAAAAGTCACCCCTTGAACTCCAAAAGCATCCAGAAAAAATAATGTTGGATAGTTTTCTAATTCATTCATTATTTGAACTAATGCTTTATCAAATCTTTGATAATCATAAATCTTATATGACAACCCCTCGCCTATTAAACTACAGTTAATATTGAGTTTTTGATTACGTTCTTTATCTTCTTCAGTAAAAAAGCATCTTAATGTAACACGCTTTTCAAGTTCAAATATTTTTGCTAATTTAAGAGCTATTAAAGGTGAACCATCACTATCTAAAAAATCAGTTTTATATCTGTTCCAAAAATCCGATTTACCTATAAAGTTCTCAATGCCAATTCCTTCATCATATTTACCTTCTCCTGCAAAACCATCAACATAGTTAAGATAATTTGATTGGAAGCCTTGGCTACCACCTAAGTTATAACAGAAAGCCTGTATATACCTTAACATGATCCGATGTTTGGTAGCCGTCCATGTTCTTTTACGATTGAAATATTCTCGTTCGTCACCAAATAGAGATTGTTGTATATCTTTTTGCTTTTTAGACATTGCTAAACCTCAAAAACTAAATAAGACATTTAATACTTGTATTCTAGATTAGCAAATGCAAGCAAAATTTGTAAAAAATCTAACAACTTACAACAAGGTTTGATTTTTGGTAAAAATTCTCCTAGTTGTAGTATAAAGTCCTAAGTATCACCCTTCCTAGATAAATTATTTCATCACGTATAAATCGTCTTGTCAAGTCTTAAAATGTAAAATAGATCAAAACAAATACAGAGATTCAGATCCCCGACTTCTTTGATTAATCTTTTCATTCACACAATTAATTATGTTTAGAAGTCCGGGATTTTTGACCACAAACTAAAATCCTGTAAATCCTGATTCAGACAGTTAACCCTCAAAAACATACCTCTCACCTCAGACAGATGACCACACCTCAGACAGATGAAGAAGTATAAACTTAGGCTCTAGTATCAGTCAACCGGATTGGTGCTGAAAGAATGAATTCCAACTTTCATATTTGGACGCTGACACCTACAGATGTCTACAAAACACTAACAACAACTCCCCAAGGTATTAGCGAGGCAGAAGCTAATTTAAGATTAAAACAATCTGGTTATAACGAACTTCCCGAACCCCAAACACGCCCTTTAATTCTGCGTTTCACCGACCAATTAACCCATTTCATGGCCTTGCTGTTGTGGGTAGCGGGAATATTAGCTTTTATTTCCCAAACACCAGAATTAGGTTGGGCAATTTGGGCAGTAATTTGGATTAATGCTATTTTTAGTTTTTGGCAGGAATATCAAGCGGAAAAAGCTTTATCAGCCCTGAAAAAAATCTTACCTTCCCAAGCCAAAGTTTTTCGAGATGGGAAATTGTCTGTAATTGCTGCCCGTGAATTAGTTAGCGGCGATGTCATGCAGTTAGAAGAAGGTGATAAAATATCTGCTGATGCCAGAATTATTGAAAGTCAATCTTTATATGTAGATGTTTCCGTACTCACAGGGGAATCTTTGCCCGTTCCCCGCATTAGCGAACCTGTCACCGCCGCAAATATCCATGCTTCAGAAGCCAGTAACTTAGTATTTGCAGGTTCTACCGTGGCAGCAGGTCGGGGACTGGCGGTAGTATATGCCACAGGCACGCATACAGAATTTGGTCAAGTAGCCCATCTCACCGCCCATGTGAAGCGGGAAGCCAGCACTTTAGAAGTGCAGATTTCTAGGGTAGTTCACATTATTACCATCATTGCTTTGAGTATGGGCGTGGTGATATTTTTACTCACTAAGTTGCTGGTAGGAATGCAACTCAAAGAAAGTTTCATTTTTGCCATTGGTATTATTGTGGCATTTGTCCCCGAAGGTTTATTACCTACTGTGAGTCTAGCCTTAGCAATTGGTGTCAAGCGCATGGCTACCCAAAATGCTTTGGTGCGGCGGCTGTCTGCGGTGGAAACTCTGAGTGCAGTTACTGTGATTTGCACTGACAAAACTGGGACTTTAACTAAAAATGAAATGACTGTCCGCCAATTGTGGATTCCTAATACTAATATTAATGTGACTGGGGTGGGTTATGAACCGAAGGGAGAGGTGGAAGTTATTACGGAAGAGTTACGAACCACAGAGGCGCAGAGAACACAGAGAAATGAGGTGCGGTTAATGTTGGCTGGTGCGGCGCTTTGTTCTAATGCGCGGTTAAATCATCCTCCCAATTCCAATCAATGGCAAGTCTTGGGTGATCCTACGGAAGGGGCGTTATTGGTGGCTGCAATTAAGGCGGGTTTGAAGTTGGAGGAGTTGCAACAGCAAGCGCCAAGGGTTCGGGAAATACCTTTTGATTCTCATCGGCGGATGATGACGGTTTTGTTATACCAATCCTGTATAGATAGGGACTCAATTTTTGGATTAACGAACCGCAGAGACGCAGAGGACGCAGAGGCAGGAAGGAATTTGGCACAGTCTCATGAGGGTGTGGGGCTTTTAGATTCGGATGATCATGAAAATTCCCAGTATTTGATTTTTACTAAGGGATCAACTTTGGATGTATTGCAGCATTCGCGGTATTTATGGCAGCCTGGGGAAAAGCTGGAATTGACGGAAACTCAGCGTGAGGAAGTTGTGGCGGCTAATGATCAATTAGCAAGTCAAGGTTATCGTGTTTTAGGGGTGGCGACAAGGCAAGGTGGGGCGGAATTAAATCAGCTAGATAATAATTTGTTAGAACAGGATTTGACTTTTTTGGGGTTGGTGGGGATGATTGATCCACCACGTCCAGAAGTTGCGGATGCGATCGCTCTTTGTCATCGTGCCGGTATTCAAGTTACTATGATTACGGGTGATTATGGGTTAACTGCTGCTGCGATCGCCCAACGTATTGGTTTAGCCAACGGTAAACCCAGAATTATCACCGGTGAACAATTAGGACATCTTTCTGATACGCAACTACGGCAAATACTGAATAAGCACAAAACCGGGTTAGTATTTGCCAGGGTGATGCCAGAACAGAAACTCAGATTAGTTGAAGCATACAAAACCCTGGGTCATGTCGTCGCTGTTACTGGTGATGGTGTCAACGATGCCCCCGCTTTACGTGCTGCGAATATTGGCATTGCTATGGGAATTAGCGGTACAGATGTTGCCCGTGAAGCTGCGGATATTGTGCTGATAGATGATAACTTTGCCACCATCGTCTCTGCAATTGAACAGGGTAGGGCAGTGTATCAGAACATCCGTAAGTTCATGACTTATATTCTCGCTTCCAACATGGCGGAGTTTTTACCCTTCCTGGCAATGGTGTTTCTGAAAATACCCCCAGCATTGGTAATTTTACAAATATTAGCCATTGATTTAGGTACAGATATGCTGCCCGCACTGGCATTAGGGGCAGAAAAACCGGAAGCTGGTTCAATGGAGTTACCACCACGGAAAAAAAACCAACCTTTGCTAGATTTACCTTTATTACTGCGTGCTTACTGCTTTTTAGGACTGCTGGAAGGTTTAGCAGGGATGGCGGGATTTTTCTTTGTTTGGTGGACAAATGGTTATAACCTTCCGCAATTACAAGCACTCAGTCCTAGTATTTTATCTCACTCAGCAGATGCTACGATAATGGCGATTTATTATCAAGCAACAACTATGACTTTAGCGGTAATAGTTGCCTGTCAAGATGGTAACGTTTTTGCCTGTCGTTCGGAACGATTTTCAATTTTGCGTTTGGGCTTTTTTACTAACCGCTTCATTTGGTGGGGAATTGCTGTGGAATGGTTTTTGATTCTCTCTATTATTTATTATCCTAGTTTGCAAAAAGTTTTCTCGACAGCAGCTTTAAAACCATCTTATTTATTGATGTTATTGTTGTGTCCACCGTTCATTTTAATGGCTGACGAATTGAGAAAGCGAATGCTTGGCAGCGTCAACCATCAAAATTAAATCATCCGTCTTTATCTGTGTTAATCTGCGTTTATCTGCGTACCCTTCGGGAAGCAAGCTACAATTATTCTTGAAATCTGATTCTATGCAGCTTCATATTTTACCAATAAATGTAAATTAAATAGGGTTTGCTGAGAAAGTCTTTTCGTGGAGACAGGGAACAGGGAACAGGGAACAGGGAACAGGGAACAGGGAACAGGGAACAGTTTCAAGAGTTGGATGGGAGAGATTTTTCCTTTGCATCAAACTTAAATGCAAGGTTTTCAAGTTCCCACGTCATAAAATCTTGCACTTTCTGAAAATCAAAATGTCTAAAACCGTTTACCTGTAATGTTTTGAGATTTATTCAGCAGCCCCTAAATAATTTTTTTTGTGGGGTGGGCATCCTTGCCCGCCCTTATTTCACCAATATCAAATACATCGTAAACTCTCTAAACACCTTCCCCTCTATGTAATTCTTCTTCATGCTTAGTAATTACCCAAAGTGCATGAATACTACCGGGAAGCCAACCGAGAAGAGTTAGCAAAATGTTAATGATCAAAGTTGGACCCACACCAGCGGTTAGAAATACTCCCACAGGAGGTAAGAATAAACCAAGCAGCAAACGAGTTAATTTCATGGTATTATTGCTATTCTTTCAAAATTACATTGATTTAAGATTCAGTGGTAACATTAGTATTGCTTTGTAAGCCCATATTCTTTTCTGCAAAGTATTTGCTAATGAATGTATTAGCCAAAGATAGGACTACTGGAGCGAGAATAAAAGCAATAATTCCTTGGACTCTAAACCCAGGAACTAAAACTGATGCTAACCAAAAACAAATTCCATTAACGACTAAAGAAAATCCACCTAAAGTTACAAATGTCAATGGTAAAGATAGGGTAGAAATAATAGGTTTAACTCCAGTATTAATCAAACCAATCACTAAACCTGCAATTAAAGCTGCGGGGAAATTGGCAATTCTAACCCCTGGAAAGATTATATCAACAATCAACAAGCTTAATGCTGTAGCGAGTGCGGTTAAGAATGTCGCCCACATTATTTTTACCTCTGTAACTGCTACCTCCATATTTAAATAAAATTGCAGTTTTAACCTCTATTAATAGATAGGGATTGATGTATATCAAAAGGAGTATTTTTTGCAACAAGATCCCCGACTTATCGAAGAAGTCGGGGATCTAAAACCCTCGATTATTCAGGTTTATAATATAGGGAAGATTTATATAAAAGTTGTTCTTGGTGGGTTTCCAATACACAATCAGATAAGGGATATGTTACACAAGTAACAACATAACCACCTTGGATTTCCTGGGGACGGAGAAATTTTTGCTCACTTTGATCAATTTCACCACTAATAAGTTTAGCGACACAAGCTGAACATTCTCCTTGTTTACAACCTGATGGTAAACGAATACCCGCTTCTTCTGCTATGTCGATTATATATTGATCATCTGGTATTTGAATTGTCCGATCTAATCCTAGTTTGTCGTTGATGAATCTAACTTGATAAACTGTCATATCAATTTTGGGTTGTTTATTTATTTTTTCACGCAGAGACGCAGAGACGCAGAGAGAATTGAAGAAAAACTTTCTTTGCGCCTTTGCTTGAGCTTTTCTTCTATTGTTTGACTGCTTTCATTGATAAACCAATGCGTTTTAATTTCTCGTTGATTTCTAAAACTCTGACTTTTACAACTTGTCCAACTTTGACTATTTTATTAGGATCATCAACAAATCTATCTGCTAGTTGGGATATGTGAATTAAGCCATCTTGATGTACGCCGATATCAACAAATGCACCGAAGTTAGCAACGTTGGTGACAATTCCTTCTAGTTCCATTCCTACGCTTAAATCTCTAATTTCTTTGATTCCCTCTTTGAATGTCGCATACTTAAATTCTGCACGGGGATCTCTTCCTGGCTTTTCTAATTCGCTGAGAATGTCGCGCAGTGTTGGTTCACCAATTGTATCAGTGACGTATTTTTTGATGTTGGTTTTTTTCAGGTTTTCAGCTATTTGTGTTACCTGTTTTAATGGTACTTGTAAATCTTTAGCGATCGCCTCAACTACAGGATAACTTTCTGGGTGAACTGCGGTATTATCTAAGGGGTTTTCTCCGTCTCTAATTCTCAAAAAACCTGCTGCTTGTTCAAAGGCTTTGGGTCCAAGTTTTGCTACTTTTAAGAGTTGTTTACGATTTTTGAAAGCGCCGTTTTGGTTGCGATAGGTGATAATGTTGTTAGCAACTGTGGGGGTAATTCCTGAAACAAATGTTAGCAATTCTTTGGAAGCGGTGTTTAAATCTACTCCCACATAGTTGACACAACTTTCTACTGTTTCATCGAGTTTCTTTTTCAGCAATTTTTGATCAACGTCGTGCTGATATTGTCCGACTCCAATTGATTTAGGATCAATTTTTACTAATTCGGCTAAGGGATCTTGTAATCTTCTCCCGATGCTAATTGCACCTCTGACTGTAATATCTAATTCGGGAAACTCTTCTAATGCAACTTTGCTGGCTGAATATATGGAAGCACCAGATTCATTTACCATTACTTTAACTGGTTTGCGATCGCAATTTGCTAATACTTCTGTGACAAATTCATCTGTTTCACGGGATGCTGTTCCGTTACCAATGGCTATTAATTCAATTTTGTATTTTTCGATGAGGTTTTTGATGGTTTGTGCTGCTTTTTTCCGTTGTTCTGCTGCTTGGTGCGGAAATACGGCTTGATATTCTAAAAATTGACCTGTTTGATCCAAAACTGCAACTTTACAACCAGTTCTAAAACCTGGATCTAGGGCTAAAGTTGGTTTCATTCCTGCGGGTGCAGATAGCAGTAATTCCCGCAAGTTTGTTTCAAAGGTTTTGATGGATTCAATATCAGAATAAGTTTTTTTTTCAGAAATTACTTCTCCTATTAGAGAGGTTTTCATTAAGCGGTTAAAGGCATCTTTTAACATTGCTTGATAAAAATCTCTGATGTTTCTAACTTTGGTTTTAATTTCTTGGGATTCTAAATAGGAAAGTACAAAATCTTCATCAAAAGCAATTTCAAAGTTTAAGATTTTCTCAGCTTCTCCCCGACACAAAGCCAGCATATTATGGGGGGCGATGTTTTTCACTTTGATTTGATAGTTACGGTACATTTCAAATTTGGTTGTACCTTCGGGATGTTCATCTTTAATGCGGGAAATAAACAAGCCTTCTGCTAATAAATAATCCCGTAAATAGGCGCGTAATTCTGCTTTTTCGGCAACTTCTTCGGCTAAGATGTCTGATGCGCCTTTTAATGCTTCCTCTGGGGTTTTTACAGCTTTTTCTTCAGAAACATATTTCGCTGCTTCTGCTGCTAGGTCAGATGCTACACCATTTTTCACATTTAATGATTTAATAAATGCTGCTAAAGGTTCTAGTCCTTTCTCTCTAGCGATAGTTGCACGGGTACGACGTTTTGGTTTGTATGGTAGATATAAATCCTCAAGTTCTGTTTTTTGCAAACAGGAAGCGATTTTATTTTGTAGTTCATCTGTGAGTTTATCTTGTTGGGCGATCGCATTTAAAATCACCTGCTTTCTTTCTTCTAATTCTGTTAAGTATGTATACCTGTCAGATAAATCTCGCAACTGCACTTCATTCATCTCGTTAGTGCGTTCTTTGCGGTAACGTGCAATAAAGGGAATTGTTGCACCTTCAGCCAAAAGTTCCAGTGCGTTCTGCACCTGATGGGGTTTAAGTTCTAGTTCAGTTGCTAGTAGTTGAGGAATGTTCAACATTGAGTATTTCAGTTAAAAATGCTACTTAAAAAGGTAATATGCTGGATCAATATGCCAGTAAAAGCCAGGAAACTCAGATAATCTACCAAATTACTTCATCTGAGCCGATTCATATCCTAAGTTTAAACAAAGTATTGTCAAGAAAACATACTTAAGTGTATAATTAATTCTTATTTCTAGTATAGGTTGAATTTATAGATTTCAACCATTAGGCTGTTAATTCAGGATTTTGTAAAATGCCTCTATTTTTTCTGATTCCATTATGTACTGGTTTTATCACTGGTTATTTTTTGAACAAAGAGAATGATGAGATTGCTTATATTGCAGGTGTGTTTACAGCAGTCACGCTGATTTTGAGCCTCATTTTAGCACCTTGGCAAATTCAGTTAGGTTTGTTAGTTTTTGTAATTTTCTTTTCTAATAAACTGTTGCGGAAAACTTATTAACAGTACACAATTATCTGCGTTGATCTGCGTCCATCTGCGTTTAATTATTAGTGTTTGTACCTCACTTGAATGGGAATTGCGATCATGGTGTTTGGGTAAGTCACTTACCCAAGTAAGTAAGTTATGAATTATGAATTATGAATTATGAATTATGAATTAATTTCCCCTCTCACTAAAATTACTGTACTTTCAATACCAGAAGCAATAGTTTCGGGAATATTACCTTGAATTGCTTGTTGTAATAAACCCTCACGAGAAGCACCCAAAACAACAACATCATAACCTTCTGTTTTCACTAAATTAATTACTCCCTCGCAAACAGAATCAGCTTGTATAGGTTCAGCTATAACGTTACTCTGTAAGTTGCGATGACGCATTAATTGACGAGTAGATTCTTCTAAAACCTTCATATCTGGTTGTAATTCTGATGGTTTAAAAACTTGAGTGAGACGAATTTCGGCATCATTTCCTAATGTTACTAAAGCCGGTAATAATTTAATTGCTATAGGTGCATTTGGTCCCCCTGCCATTGGTACTAACCAACGGTTAAAATGGGAAGAATCGGAAATATTCCCTAATTTTACTAAGACAACATCACAGGCAGCTTGACGAATTATGGTATCTACAACTGTGCCAAAAATCCTACCAGGGGTAGAAGTATTTCCTTTCCAACCCATGAAAATTAAATCTATGTGTCGTTCTTTAATTGTTTCTAAAATCGCTTGGGCAACATCATGGGCAACTCGTATTTGTGTATGAATGGGAATGTGAGATTTTTTGGCTAAAGCTTCCGCGTGTTTGAGTAAACGACGACTTTTTGTGGTTCTTACTTCTGTTTCCGATGGGGAACTATGACGGGATACTAAAATAATTTGTAAACACTCTAATTCATAATGGCGATCGCGAGCAATAGTAATAGCCATTTGTAATAAAGTATCTGCTGTTTCTGGGTTCGCTACTGTTACTAATAATCTACCTCTACCAATACTAGGCGATCGCGTTTGGTATACTACATAAGATGGTTCTGGTTGGGGTCCAGAAACTCCACTTTCACAATTAAGATGATCTGCTTCTGCTCGAATTATATCTGCACGGGTAATAATGCCAATTAGTTTTTTTCTTTCCACCACTGGTAAACGACTAATTTGATAGCGGTCTAATAAATATAAAACATCACCCAGTGTTTGCTTAGGTCTAACTGTCACCGGTTCAGGTGTCATGATTTCCCTTAAAGCCGAATGGTTGGGTGAGTGACGATTTTGTAAATCTGATTGGGTGACAATTCCTACCAATTTGCTTTCTTCAACCACCGGAAACCCCCGATGATGAGAACGAGAAAAGGCTTGAATAACTTCATCTATAGACATTTCTGTATCTAGAGTTTCCACCCGTTGCTGCATGACATCCTGGGCTGTTAAATGAGTTAATATTCCTTCTATGGGAGCATTTTTTTGAATTTTAATCCCATTCAATTGTAAAAGTTTGTCATACAGTGAACCAGGTACTACCTTATCTGCTACTAAATAGGATGTGACAGAAACAATCATTAAAGGTAATACTAAATTGAAATCTGTCGTCATTTCAAACACAATCACAATAGCAGTAATTGGGACTTTAGAAACCGCGCTAAAAAATCCCCCCATTCCTGCTAAAGCGTAGGTAGTAGGAGAACCTAAACCCCAAAGTTGAAACTCACACACCCCAACTATGTGACCTAAACAAGAACCTAAGATCAAACTAGGTGCAAATAAACCCCCTGGTGCGCCCGAACCAAAAGCAATTAAAGTTAAAATAAATTGGGAAATAAAAGTAATAATTGCCAAAAGAAGATTAGGTTGACTAGCAATCATATACTCCCGTAAACCAGCATTATCACGATAATATTCAGGGAGTAAAGCCACAATTAAACCAGAAACCAAGCCAGCTAAAGCTACTCGTAAAGGTAAGCTAATATGCAATCTCCGATAAGTTTTAATACTAAAAATTAAACCCTGATTAAATACAGCACCCAGCAAACCTGCCAAAATACCCAAAAGTAAGAAAATAGGAATTTCTAGCAGAGAGAACTGGCTAGAATAATTCATTAATTCCAAGTTCAATTCCAAACTCCCACCACCTAACAACCGGGAAATTACCCCACCAATAAAACAGGCGATAATTGCAGTTCCTAAAGTTAGTCCTGATACATCTTGTAGTAACTCTTCAATAATAAATAATACCCCTGCAATGGGGGCGTTAAAAGCAGCGGATAAACCAGCACCCGCACCCGCAGCAATCATTTGACGACGATGATCTGGGGAAGTGGGAACCCAGCGACTCATTCCTGCTGCTAAACCTGCACCGACTTGAACCGTGGGACCTTGTCTTCCTAATGTGAGACCCGAACCCAAGGCGATGATAGCACTGAGTAACTTGATAAATGCTACCCGCCAGGATAACTTGATTGGTATATTGGCTAGACTGGCTTTAACTTGAGGAATACCACTACCCGCTGCTTCTGGTGCTAACCTCTGCACCAACCAACCAGCTAAAAACCCAAAACTCATGCCTATTAAGGGTAAAGTTAGCCAAGCAGGTAAAAATTGGGTGCTGTGAACGCGCCATGTTCCCAACCATCCTGAACCCTGTTTCAGTAACACCGCCGACAAAGCGGCAACAATTCCAATCATACAAGCTTCAGCGTTAGGGTTGCCTATCAAGGATATTGCTAAACCTTTTTTAGACTGCCATAAGTTGCGAAACCGCTGGGTTAGTATGTCCGGGGAAATCATAAATTTTAAATTCTCATCTTATCAAGATTGAGGATGATTTTTGAAATAATCTTTTAGCCAAGTGTAGCTTTGTGTTAGTAAATTATCTACATTTAACAATACTATTGCCAAAACCCTGAAACCCTATTGATATCGTCACGATTTTATTGGGTTTCAGACATATTTGAGAAAATTGGCAATAGTATTGTTACTAATAGTTCAATATTCAAGATTTGACTTTCAGGATGTTGAACAATTAAACCACACAATTTTTGAGTTAAAAAAGGTTGTCCTCCTGTCCAATATAAAACTTGTTTTAAAATCTCTTCAGGATTGCCTACTTTTCCTTGTAATCCCGGAATTAAAGCATCTTTAGCTTCAGCAAAAGTAAATCCAGTTAATTCAATTAAAGGACCGATATTAAAATGAAATAGAGTTTTTTAACTGGTAGGTAATTGTAATGATTGAACCTCTAAAAATTAAGAGAGGCGATCTGCAGCGGGTGTGGCGCAATGCCGCAGTCGCGGTTTTGATATTAATTTATTCAACGCTAATTTTCTCTTAAAACGTGAAGGTAGTTCTCACCGTACCAATAACTACATCTGGATTATTACTGGTTTGGTTGGGAGCAACTAGCCAAATTACACCAGGGGTAATGGAAATATGATCATTTAATTTATACTTATAAAAGGCTTCCAAATGCAACGGTGTGGCACGATTGGGGATAGTGCTAATTAAGTCAGTTGCACCACCGAAGAATGCTCTAAAAGCAGGTGAAGCAATACCAGAACGAGTAGCATAAGGAGGAACACCAACTACAATACCTCCTAAATTACCTTCTTTACCCAAATCAGGAAAACCTAGAGCGATCGCATAACTGTAAACATCTGCACTTTCGTTCTCCGTGTCCGCAGATTTACCTTGTTGGTTAGCATACATAAACCAACCATTAACGGTAAATTTCGGCGAAACTTCCCACAAACCAGCTACACCATAAGCGTTAATTTCTCTGCGGGAATTATCGGAAATTAAACTCGGTGAATTTGCCGCAATTGTTCCCACATCATTGAGGAAAGTGGGTGTTCCTGCTGTATAACCGTTGACATAAGTTAAGCCAAAAGCTAAATTTCTACTAGGTTTAATGCTTAATTGTGCTAAAGCTGAGTAGCGACCATTAAATAAACCTCCTGCTGTCGTTCCATTACTGCTATCAGGAGTTAAATTTTCTGGACTTTCGGCATTGGGAGCTAAATAACCTAAAGTTAAGTTAATTCCCGAACTCAACTCATAATTTAATCCTAAACCCGCACCATTGGAAACAATCCGATAAATAGGGCTATATTGACCAAAGGTGGAAAGTGAACCAGAACCACCATCTTCATCATTAAATTTACTAAATACATTAGGTAAATAGTCTACGTGTTCTCCCCTATTAGCAAATACAGCCGCTCGTAATTTTTTACCAACAGGAAACTTGTAACTAACAGTACCTATTTCTACATTACCTGCTTGATCTGGAAACTCATGGTTAAAGGTTTGTGAACCTTCTGGTGTTGTTTGTCTACTGTTTAACTGGGCTAAAATTGGATCTGCACCATAGCGAAAACCCCCCGCCCTTTGTGGGTGTGGTGTGCTACCAGCTTGGAGTCTAATTTTTAGCTCATCTTGTCCTGTAAAACTACTGACTAAATTCAGCCGTACTCTGTTAGCAAAAATAGTGCTGTTGCGTGGTACACCCACTCCAAAGGGATCACTATCTCCACTCAACACATCTGTCACCGCAAATATCGCTTCACCGGAAAGTTTTGTTGTGGTGGAAAATTGTTGACTTTCTAACATTTCGGCGCGGTTTTCTACTGCATCCACCCTACCGCGTAAAGTGGCTAATTCTGGGGTAAATTCCTCTTTTAGACGTTGGATAGGAAGTAAATCTTCTTTTTTAACTAAATCCACAGTTGATGTGGCTATTAGCTCATTTACTCTATCTAAACAAGCATTTAAACCAGCAGCAAATTCATAACGAGTCATAGCTCGGTTTCCTCGGTATGTACCGTTGGGATACCCTGCTACACAACCATACCGTTCTACTAAAGATTGTAACGCACTAAAAGCCCAGTCTGTGGGTTGTACATCAGATAACTGAGATACAGAAGTTACTTGCGCTAAAGCATCATTTTCTTCTATTTCACTTCCCCATGCTACCGGAGATATGAAAACTACTGGGGTTGCTAAGACTAAACCTAATAAAACTTTTAACATCACTTCCTCACCGATACACCCTAATTTGGATTTGCTTTACACAAGTATCACGATAATGATAATTATTATCATATTAAAGCAATAGTGTAAACACCGAGTGAGTAAAAAGATGAAAAAAGTTAACAGTCAAGATTCCCCTTGGTTTCGCGCTATGTTGTTACAAGAACGAATTGCGGGTGTTTCTGAGGAAGTGGTTTATGATACGGAATTGGGGTTAAAAGGACTTGAACGGTGGAAATCAGATTCAATTTGGAAGGATACAGATTTATTTGCTCAAAAATTAGCTACTGAGGGAATTAGTGAGGAGCAGTTTTGCCAAATTCTAGGACAAACTATAGCACCTGTACCATTGACGTGGGTAAAAGAAATTGAGCAGGCTTATATAAAATTTAATGATCAAGATATTGCAACGCTGTTATGTAGTTCTAGTTTATCTACACATCCTTGTTTTGGGTTTTTGAATGCGATCGCACCTTTTCTTGCTCAAGGTATGATTAAATTAAAAACAGGATTAAATAAGATATATAATATACAAAATCTGCCTGATAATTTACGGTATATTCAGGATGTTTTATTAGAAGGATTACCAGAAAATTTACTATTAATGCTCAACTCTACCTTAATATTAGAACTGAATGTAGCCAGATTGCAAGGTGTATTAACAGGGGAAAATTCCCAAGAGCGGTTTAGTAGTTTTATACAACGGTTAAAAAATCCCCAAGTACAACTAGCATTATGGGAAGAATACCCTGTTTTAGCTAGACAGGTCTTAGAAACAATTAATCGCTGGGTAGAAAATAGCTTAGAATTTACTCAGCATCTTGATCAAGATTGGGAAAAAATTTGTTACCAATTTCAACCACCTGTAAACCCTGGAAAACTCATCAAAGTCAAGCGAGGAGAAGGTGACAGCCATAATAACGGTAAGTCAGTTATTATACTTCAATTTTCTAGCGGTTGGCAGTTAGTTTATAAACCCAGATCCTTAGCAGTAGATGAGCATTTTCAACAACTGCTGTCATGGTTAAATGCAAAAGGCTTTAAACCAAAGTTTCAGACTTTAAATATTTTAAATCATCATAATTACGGTTGGGTAGAATTTGTCAGTTCTCATCCTTGCTCTTACCAAGAAGAAATTAACAGATTTTACCAGCGTCAAGGGGGTTATCTAGGATTATTGCATATCCTAGAAGCTACCGATTTTCACTTTGAAAACTTGATTGCAGCAGGAGAACATCCGATATTAATAGATTTAGAATCTTTATTTCATCCTCGTAGTGATTCTCAAACCATAGCAGCAGATAATTTAGACCGAGAGATGATCGCAGATTCAGTATTGCGCGTTGGTTTATTACCGCAAATCGTCTGGGGAAATACGCAAGCTGCGGGAATTGATATGAGTGGTTTAGGAGGTGCAGGAGGACAGTTAGTACCGGATAAAGTCCCAAAAATATCACAGGTAGGGACAGACACCATGAAGATAGAACGTCAACAGACTGTAATGATGGGTAGTCAAAATAGACCTAAATTAAATCAACAGGAAATTAATGTTTGGGAATATACAGAGTTTGTAATTGATGGATTTAAAAGAATTTATGAGATTATATTAGAACATCAGCAAGAACTGAGAGAAATTTTAAGTCAGTTTGCAGAAGATAAAGTACGGGTGGTGATGCGACCTAGTAGAGTATATGCTTTATTATTGCGAGAAAGTTATCATCCTGATTTTTTGCGAGATGCCTTAGAACGCGGTCGCCTATTTGATAAACTTTGGATAGAAGTAAAACAACGTCCTCAACTCAGTCAAATTATCACCGCAGAACGGGAAGCACTATGGAAAAGTGATATTCCCCTGTTTACAACCTATCCCCATTCCCGCGACTTATTCCATCAAGACACAAAATTACACATCCCTAACTTTTTTCATCAATCAGGAATAGAATTAGTACATCAGCGTCTAACTAAACTGAATCAAGAAGACTTAGAAAAGCAAACATGGTTTATCAAAACATCCTTAGCTACATTACAAATAAGTGATAATGCTGATAGTCATAAAATTAAATTAGGGCAAAAACCCAATACAAACAAAGTTAATAACCCAAATTTCCAGAGTGAATTATTAGCAGCAGCCTGTAAAATTGCTAACAGACTACAAATACTATCCTATCAAAATAGTGAATTTATTAACTGGATGGGTTTAACTCTTACCCCCAGTCAGCAATGGACATTAGCACCTCTAGGTACAGACCTATACGCAGGTATCCCTGGAGTAGCATTATTTTTAGCTTATATGGGAGAAATCACCCAAAATCAAAATTATACAGATTTAGCTAAAGCAGCAATTAAAACCTTAAAACACAAACTAACAACAACCTCAATCAAATTTATAGGTGCTTTTAGTGGTTGGGGAGGGATAATTTACACCTTTACCCATTTAGGAACTTTATGGAGAGAACCAGATTTAATTGCAAATGCTTTCATCTTAGCAGAACAACTCCCACCCTTAATAGAACAAGATCAACAATTAGATATAATTGCGGGTGCTGCTGGTTGTATTGGTAGCTTATTAAGCTTTTATCAAACTTACCCAAATCAACATATTCTGAATATTTCTATACAATGCGGTCAACATCTTCTTACCCAAGCACAAACCCAAAATACTGGTATTGGTTGGCAATCACTAGCAGGAGAAAATCAACCCTTAACTGGCTTTGCACATGGGGCGGCTGGTTTTGCTTGGGCGCTCTCTAAACTAGCTGTAGTTACTGGAAATCAAGAATTTGAGACCGCAGCTATACAAGCTATCAACTATGAACGCAGCCATTTTGAACCCCAAGAGAATAACTGGTTAGATTTACGGCAAACAAATGTCAAAAATAGTTGCATGACAGCATGGTGTAGTGGAGCGCCCGGAATTGCTTTAGGAAGGTTAGACATTACCGCAAATATACTAGATAACATAATGTATAAAGAAATCGAAACTGCCATTGTAACCACCATCGAACAAGGATTTGGAAATAACCACTGTCTTTGTCATGGAGACTTAGGAAACATTGACTTATTATTAACAGCAAAAACCAAATTAGATTACCCAGAACTAGAAAAAGAAACCGCAAAAATTGCCTCCCAAATTTTAAATGCTCTGCAAACAAACAACCCCCTTTGTGGTGTACCATTAGGCATAGAAACCCCAGGATTAATGACAGGTTTAGCAGGTATTGGTTACGGACTATTACGTTTAGCTTACCCCGAAAAAATACCCTCCATCCTCCTACTTGAACCACCAAAAACATTATTTTAGTAGTCAGGAGTCAGGAGTCAGGAGTCAGAATATTTGTTTGTAGAAATGAGCTATATAAGTATGTTTTCAAATCAATTATCAAGAATAACTCGAAAACTATAATTAATTCTCAATCCTGTATTCTGTATCCTGAATTATTAGATTAATATTTATCTAAATCTTTACGTTTTTTGTCATTACTTGAGCTAATGAAATACCCAATAGTCCTACAACATAACGAAGAAGATTGTGGTCCTGCTTGTTTAGCAACCATATCTAAATATTATGGACAAATATTCACAATTAACCGGATACGTGCAGCATCTGGAACAGGACAACTAGGAACAACATTACTAAATCTTAAACAAGGAGCGCAGGTATTAGGATTTAATGCGCGTGGTGTAAAAGCTGCTTTAGAATTAGTAGATAAACAACAAATTCCCCTTCCAGCAATTATTCATTGGAAAGGGAATCATTGGACAGTATTATATGGAAAGAAACAGCAAAAATATATCATCGCAGACCCCCTAGTGGGAATTAGATATTTAACCAAAGAAGCTTTATTAACTGGTTGGAAAAATAGCGTCATGTTGCTATTAGAACCCCGTCCAGATTTTTTAGCACAACTAGATGATAGAGAATTGGTAGGAGGTTTTAAACAACTCATTCAACGTCTGGTTAACTATCGCTTTGTTCTCACAGAAGCTTTACTAATAAATTTTGTTGTTGGTTTACTTTCCCTCTTATTACCTTTTTTGATTCAAATTCTCACAGATGATGTTTTAATACGTGGAGATACTCAATTATTAACAGGTATTGCTCTGGGAATATTAACCATGAGTTTAATTAGTAGTTGTTTACAATGGGTACAAGGTAATTTAGTCTCCCATTTTGCTCATCGCTTAGAATTAGATTTAGTCTGGGAGTTTACCAGTAATATTTTACGTTTACCATTATCTTATTATGAATCTCGTCGCAGTGGTGAAGTAGTCAGTAGATTAAGAGATATTCAAACTATTAATCAATTGGTTTCTCAAGTAGGAATAACTTTACCCAGTCAGTTATTGATTGCTCTTACTTCCTTGATTTTGATGTTATTTTATAGTCCCCAACTGACTTTATCATCAATATTTATTGCTGTGTTCATGACTATTTCTACCGTCCTGTCTTTTCCCAATTTACAGCAAAAAATCCGCACAGTTTTAGGTGTAGTTTCTGAAAATCAAGGTGTGTTAGTAGAAACCTTTAAAGGTGCATTAGTTGTCAAAACTACCAACGCTGCACCAGAGTTATGGCCAGAATTTCAAGCTCGTTATGGAAGACAATCAAATTTAATGTTTCGCACTGTACAAATTGTTTTAACAAATACCATTTTTTCTAATTGGGTATCCACTGCTGGGGGAATTATTCTACTTTGGTATGGTAGTATTTTAGTCATTAATCGGGAAATTTCCATAGGTCAATTATTAGCTTTTAATAGTTTAAATACAAACATTCTCAATTTCGTTAATACCTGTGTTCGGTTCTTAACAGAATTTACCCGCGCTCAAGCTGCAACGGAAAGATTAAATGAAGTTATTAACTCAACTCCTGAATTTTCACAAGTTACACAAAAACCCTTTGTGAATATTCCTGAAAATGCGGATATTGTTTGTACAGATATCAATTTTCATCATGCTGGTAGAGTTGATTTATTAAAGGATTTTTCCCTCACTTTACCCGGTGGAAAAGTAATTGCAGTTATTGGTAAATCTGGATGTGGTAAAAGTACCTTAGCAAAATTAATTGGGAGTTTATATTATCCGCAGTCTGGGAATATTCGCATTCATCACTACAATTTATCAGATATTGATCCTAGTTGCTTGCGTCAACAAATAGTTTTAGTTCCTCAAGATGCACATTTTTGGAGTCGTTCTATTTTAGATAACCTATCTCTTGGTTGTCCTCAAGTTACTTTTGAGCAAATAGTCACTGCTTGTCAAGTTGCAGATGCGGATACGTTTATTAGCAAATTACCAGAAAAATATCAAACTATTTTAGGTGAATTTGGTGCAAATCTTTCTGGTGGACAAAAACAAAGATTAGCTATAGCTAGAGGTATTGTTACTAATCCTCCCATCTTGATTTTAGATGAATCTACTGCCGGTTTAGATCCTGTAAGTGAAAGTTTAGTTTTAGATAAATTACTCACTTATCGTCAGGGAAAAACAACTATTTTAATTAGTCATCGTCCTAGAGTTATTAAACGCGCAGATTGGATTATATTGTTAGATTCTGGGAAATTAACGTTACAAGGTACTCACGCAGAACTACTGAATATCCCAGGTGAGCATTTAGACTTTTTAATTCCCTAGAGTCACAAAAACAGAGGAATTTCACGATTACGAAATTATACGGTTTAA
>NZ_JAYGHA010000045.1:0-32941 GCF_034931405.1 Anabaena sp. UHCC 0451
GGTCTATTTTTTAAAACAAAAGCCTCCTCTATTGGTTTATTTAGAGGAGGCTTTTGTTTGTTTAAGTCTAGACGTGATGGCGATTTTTAATGTGGGGTGATAATTTTCTCTGGCAACTTATTCTATTTACTCATACAATTTTAGACTAGGTGAAGTTCTTGAGAATAGAGTCCTAAATTAATGAGTCAGTTAACAGGTCAGGGTGCAAGAGCTATAACTCAATTTCAAATGGTAGATCGGATCAATGATATCGCTTGGCAAGCTCACCAGGGCAGTGTTGCCGCTATTATTCAGGTATTGAACGAAAGGCTAGTTATTTCTGGTGTTAGAACTAGAGCGATTTTTGCTGATGGTGTGTTACAACTTTTGTGTGAAGCAGCTACGGTAGATAAACTTGAGCAATCTACCTTGGTGAATAAAATCCAAGAAATTTTGGATTCTATTGCACCACGTCACATCCGCACAGTCAATATTAACAGTCGCATTGTTCGAGAAGATCAATTATTGTGGCTGGAGGAAATTAACCGTGATAGTGACAATCAGTTACTTTGGTCACAGGAAATTACCCTATCTCAGCCTAGTATTTTCCAACAACTAATTCAAGATTTCACAGCCGCCTATACTGAATTCGGAAAACCGATTTTACCGAAAGCTCAATCGTTACTAACTAATAAGGATAAACACAAAAGTTCCACTCAAAAGCTGATTATAGGGGCGGGTAGTTTATGTACATTGTTTTTACTGGTTGCGCTATTTGATGACCGATTAGGAAATGGAGTAAGAAATCTTATCCCTCTCAATATCTCATCGTCTGTTCAGACTACAAACAAGGTTAAATCAGAAGTATCAATACCTGGGGATAAAAAAAGTTTTGATGACCCAGCAAGTCTTACAACATCTGAGGACACATTTGCAGATGCTGTAAGACTTGCTAATCAAGCCTCTGCTGCTGGTAAAACAGCTACAACTTCAACTCAGTGGCTAGAATTAGCTGCTACATGGCAAAGGGCTTCTGATTTAATGAATCAAGTTCTGCCTAGTCATAGACGCTATCAAGAAGCACAAATTCGCACTAAGTTATACAGAGAATATAGTAAAGCAGCCCAGAAAGAAGCGGACAAGATGGGTTCTTAGTTGTAAAGTGTGTTACAGGCAAATCAAGTATCATGCGGGTTTAGCATTGCTAAACCCCTAATGATTGCTGATTCCTATAATTAAACGCTCATTTTTAGCATTCGTTGCATTGGTCGCAGTGCAGAAAGACGAATATCCTCTGACATAATAATTTCAGGGCTGCGGTTTTTCATAGCTAAGTACAGCTTTTCCAAAGTATTTAACCGCATAAATGGACATTCGTTACAATTACAGTTATTCTGAGGCGGTGCAGGAATAAAGTGTTTACCTGATGCTAATTTTTGCATCTGATGAATGATTCCCGGCTCTGTAGCCACGATAAATTCCTGACTGGGGCTTGTTTGACAATAATTAAGTAAAGCTGCTGTAGAGCCAATATAGCTGGCGTGGCGCAAAACGCTGGTTTCGCATTCTGGGTGCGCGATCACTTCTGCTTGTGGATGTGTAGTTTTTAAGTCAACAATTTTTCTTTCAGAGAAAGTCTCATGAACAATACAGCTGCCTTGCCATAACAGCATCTCTCTCCCTGTTTGTTCCATCACATACCGTCCCAAGTTCCGATCTGGAGCAAAAATAATCGGTTTTTCTTTGGGTATTTGCTGGACAATTTTCACAGCGTTGGAACTGGTGCAGATAATATCGCTCATGGCCTTGATTTCGGCAGAGCAATTAATGTAAGAAATTACTAAATGATCTGGATGTGCGGCTTTAAAAGCGGCAAACTGATCTGGTGGACAACTATTAGCTAAAGAACAACCTGCATTTAAATCTGGTAACAAGACCAATTTATCAGGATTGAGGATTTTGGCTGTTTCTGCCATGAAGTGGACACCAGCAAACACTATTACATCTGCCTTGGTTTTGGCTGCTGCTCTTGCTAATTGTAAAGAATCACCAATAAAATCGGCAATATCTTGAATATCTGGATCTTGATAGTAATGAGCTAATATTACCGCGTTGAGTTCAGTTTTCAAATCCTCAATAGCGGCAAATAAATCTAGTGTTAGTGTACCCTGTGGTCGAGCAAGTGTAGTTGTAAACACAATTAAGAACTGCTTTTTTGTAAAATTATATTACCTTGTGGATTCAATTATAGTAGTTTTTACCAAAAATAGTAGACGGTTGCTGTGGGCAATTTATGCCCAAATCCGGTGGAGTTTCATATCCTGGAGATATACGGCTTTTTAAAGTGGCATGACAAGTCAGAAAACTCAATCAAAACCTGTGAAAATTGCTGTAATTGGCGATGTTCACGATCAATGGGAAGTAGAAGACGGTATGGCACTCAAGCATTTGGGTGTTGATTTGGTACTGTTTGTCGGAGATTTCGGTAATGAGTCGGTGGAAGTAGTAAGAGCGATCGCATCCCTAGATATTCCCAAAGCAGCGATAATGGGCAATCACGATGCCTGGTACTCGGCCACTGAATGGGGACGCAAAAAATGTCCTTATGACCGCACCAAGGAAAACTGGGTACAGGAACAATTGGATTTATTAGGATCTGCCCAAGTCGGTTATGGTAAGTTGGATTTTCCAGATTGGAATTTAACTGTGGTGGGTGGTCGTCCTTTTACCTGGGGTGGTCCAGAGTGGAGATTTGCCGAAATCTGTCAAGAACGTTATGGTGTCTCTTCCTTGGAAGAGTCCGCAGATAAAATAGTTAAAGTTGTCAAAAGTGTTACTTGTGAAAATATTATTTTTCTAGGACATAATGGACCGAGTGGTTTAGGCGATCGCCCTGAAGACCCCTGTGGTAAAGATTGGCATCCCATCGGTGGTGATTTTGGTGATCCTGATTTAGCGGAAGCGATTTCTCAAAGTCTCAATATGAAGAAAACGGTTTCTCTAGTCACCTTTGGTCATATGCACCGTACTCTCCGTCACACTAAAAAGCTGCAAAGAAAGGCCGTGTTTAGAAGTCCAGAGGGAACAATTTACTTAAATGCCGCTACTGTACCCCGAATTGTGGAAGAAAAGGGTGTCAAGCTACGGAATTTTTCCCTGGTTTCTTTAGAGGGAGGTGTGGTTACAAAAGCTTCTCTCGTTTGGGTAGGTCAAGACTTCCGGGTGGCTGCGGAGGAAATTTTTTATAATTCTTTCCCTTGAGTAGTGCCAATTATGTAATTATAGGTTATGATTTTATTTGTCAGTTTTTGTGTTCTACAATGCTGACAAATAATTTGGAGAGGTGGCAGAGTGGTCGAATGCGCCTGACTTGAAATCAGGTGAAGTGAAAGCTTCCGGGAGTTCGAATCTCCCCCTCTCCGTTATTGCTGTCACTGTTTTCATACGGAATAGGTTGATACAACAGTGCGTTTTCTAGAATCTTTGTAGAAACATTCCGTGGAACGTCTCTACAATTCTTGTTGGAGATGTCTAAATTCGAGAACGGACAAATTTCTCTAATCTATCCATCCCCTTTTCAATAGTTGCCATATCCGTAGCGTAGGAAAGGCGGATGTTTTTATCAGCACCAAAAGCTACACCAGGAATGACAGCAACTTGATGAGCTTCTAACAAAGCGTTGCAAAATTCCAGAGATTTCAAACCTGTTTTGCTGATATCGGGGAACAGATAAAAAGCACCATCTGGTTGAGGACAACTTAACCCAGGAATAGCATTAAGTCTGTCAAACATTACCTGACGACGTTTAGCGAAAGCTTGACGCATTTCTTCTACACAGTCTTGGGAACTTTCCAAAGCGGCGATCGCCCCATATTGAGCAAAAGTACAGACATTTGATGTACTATGCCCTTGAATGGTACTCGCAGCTTTAATAATTTCCACAGGACCTGCTAAATAACCCAAGCGCCACCCCGTCATTGAGTAACCTTTAGCAAAACCATTACTGATCAAGGTTCGGGAAAAAATATCCGCACCTAAAGAACCGATGCTGAGATGTTCTGCACCATCGTAGAGAATTTTTTCATAAATCTCATCGGACACAACCAAGATATCTGCATCAACAATTATCTTAGCTAAGGCTTTAATTTCCTCTGGTGTGTAAACCATCCCCGTAGGGTTAGAAGGAGAGTTGAGGATAAATAACTTAGTTTTTGGGGTAATGGCTTTTTTTAGCTGTTCTGGGGTAATTTTATAACCAGTAGAAGCATCAGTTTGTACAATCACTGAGTTACCACCTACCAAAGTCACCATTTCGGGATAACTTAGCCAATAAGGTGCAGGGATAATGACCTCATCACCGGGGTCAATCAGTGCCACAATTAAATTATAGAGAGAATGCTTACCGCCATTTGTTACCAGAACATTCTCAGCTTGATAATCAAGACCATTATCGGTTTTCAGCTTGTGGGCGATCGCATCCCTTAACTTTGGTTCACCAGCGGCTGGTCCATACTTGGTTTTTCCTTCATCCAAAGCCTTCGCGGCTGCGGCTTTGATATGGGCTGGAGTGTCAAAATCTGGTTCTCCCGCACTAAAACTACAAACATCTATACCCTCTGTTTTCATGGCCTTAGCTTTAGCTGCGATCGCTAAGGTTATGGAGGGTGTCACCTGACTTACTCTTGCTGCCAGCTTCATTCTACTTCTTTGGGCGAATCTTTTATCCTATTATCTCAGGATATCTCAGAATTCTCATCAATATTTGCCTTTTCTAAATTCCTGCTTGGGTTAGTTGTTAAACATCTGCACCGCATAAATAGCCAATTTTTTATCAACCAGCGCCAGATTAGCTACAGCATATTTAATAACTATAGACTCTTGTGTAGCATGACAAGAACTTTTTAACACTTGAGTTTTGACTGCATCTTTTACCAGTTTAGCCTGGTATGTGTAAAGAGAACCAGAGGGTTGTTCAAAAGTTAGCTCTGCTAACATTGTATTATTATCTAAACTTTGCTCTAAAATTTTCCCGGCTACTTTATAATTAAACCAATCCCAACCTTGACGGAGAATTATTTCCCTTTCTAAAATCTGTAATGCCGATGGCAAAATTCCCCAACCACGATAGACTTTATTTAAAAATTGAATATCACCAGTACGAGTTAAAATTGATTTGAAAGAATCTTGATCCAGCACCCCATAATATCTGGCTTCCGGTAAATCTATGGCTGTCGGTGCAAACCGATGTCCGCCAAAATGGCTTGATCTCCAAATTCGCACATGATGCAATTGCAAATCAGCAATAGTATTTTGAGCATAAAAATAAAAAGGATTTCCATATCTTGCACAACATTGATCATGGCTACCATGTGTACAAACTAAAATATCTCTAGTTATGCTGTTTTCTCCTTGACAATCAGGATTTTCACCTGATAAACACTTCCGCACAACTCCTGCTACTTGTTCAATATTTGGTAACTTAAATTCTTGCTTACCATAGCCATTAGTTAACCCTGTTTGTTTTTGATAAATCAACAAAGTTGTTTGTTCTACTTTATGTGATTGATCATTAGCAATTAACAAAAACTGAATCGGTAATTTACGACGCTGTACTTCTTCAACTAAAACTCGCAAGTTATCTGGAACCCATTTGGAATTAAATGCTGCTGACATCCAAGGTGTAGGACATTCTACTAAAACATAAGTTTGGTAATTTGTCGCACTACCAATAATTTCTTCTCCTATTTGTCGGGAATAGTCAGAGCAGAAAAACTTATTCATATCAATTTACTCAAGAATCGTTTTTATAGACAAAGATAATGCAAAGGGAAAATTGTGTTTCTAGCTACGTTGATGTTAATTAATTTAACAATTAACGGTAGATGCCATTTTATAAGTTTCTGGTTTTTTAAATTCTTTCCGGTTAATAAATCCTCTCTTTACAAAACTCAGCATCCATTTGTAAAATTTTCCTGCAATCTCAATGATTAATATCTTCATTACTAACTTACGTCTGTATATCTAAAGGCATAGTTTCAGAGAGTGGGATTGTATAGATTCATATCAGGATAATGCAAATAATTCTCAATAACCTCTCAAAAAAATATAACTTATCAAACTATGGCAAAGAGGATAGTCAAGAAATTTAACTGATTAACACCCCATCCTTGTTGATCACGACAATCACGCAAAGCCATAGATTAGAAGGGATAGGAATTTTCATCTGTATTCATCAATCACGAAGATACTTCACTATACTTAAATTGTGATTTTCTGTATCAAGGGTAACAGAATTTCATGAAAAAAGCAAGTAGTTGATAAAACTTCTGATTTTTGTGAATAATGTTCATTTAACCTGCATTATATCAGTCTAATCATAATTGAACACAATAATCATTAGGGTTTCCAATCTAATAAATAGTCTTTTGGTTATACTACAAAATACAGCATTTAGTAGAAAAACTTTAATTACTAACTATAGCTGTTGCTGATTTCGGTTTTTACAATAAATGCCATCAATGTAGTCAAATTAATGTAGTCAAATTTATGAGAAAGGGTGACATCATGCACGACTACAAAATTTTATTGACGAGATAATAATAATTGGTTATGGATAATCGGTGATGAATCAGACTGGTTTTCTGTCACCAATTACAAATTACCAATTACCGATTATGACATTAATATTAGCTCTTGATTTTGGCGGAACTAAACTAGCAGCAGCGACAGTGGAAGCTGGTGATAGGGATTGGTCACGCTATGAAAATCGTCTTTCACCTGCAAATGCGGATGCTTTGAGTGATGTAGAAATTATGCGATCGCTCATTGATTTTGTATTAGATAGACGCAAACCTGATGCCATTGGTGTTAGTTTTGGTGGACCAGTAGACGCAGCTACCGGACTTGTCAGACTTTCCCATCACGTTCCTGGCTGGGAAAATATTCCTCTTAAACAACTACTAGAAGAAGAATATCATGCTCCTGTCAGTATAGACAATGATGCTAATGTCGCTGCAATTGGTGAACATAGATTTGGTGCTGGTCAGGGATATGACAGCTTATTTTACATTACTATTAGTACAGGTGTAGGCGGTGGTTGGATACTTAACGGTAAACCTTGGCAGGGTGCTGGTGGGATGGCTGGAGAAATTGGACATATAGTTGTAGATCCCACAGGTCCAGTATGTCTGTGTGGAAAACGCGGATGTGTAGAACGTTTAGCCTCTGGTCCTTACATCGCCGAAAATGCCAGAGAATTATTGGAAAAACAACCGCCTAATTCTGAGGAAGGTACAAAAGGAGAAATACTGAGGTATTTAGTAGGTAATGATTTAAACTTAATCACCGGACAAATAGTGAGTGTAGCCGCAGCAAATGGTGATGAATTAGCGAAAGCAGTATTATACAAAGCGGCTTGGGCGTTGGGTGTAGGTATTGGCAATGTGGCTAACTTGATGAACCCCCAACGCTTCATTTTAGGTGGAGGAGTCACCAAAGCCGGAGATAATTTTTGGACAACAGTACGCAAAGTGGCACAGGAAACCGCATTACCAGAAGTGAATTTTGAAGTAGTGCGGGCTGTGTTGGGGGATGATGCGCCATTGTGGGGGGCTGTGGCCTTGGGTTTGAATATTGTGCGCTAATTATCTTTAGCGATCGCGTTTTTTCCCATAATGTGAAGCAGAGGAACTATCACTAGGTTTTTTTGCTGTCTTACGTTTACCCGATCTCCGTGGTGCTGTTTTCCGTTTAACAGTAGTACCAACAGTCTCCCGATCAAGTTCAGGTTGAGGCTTTTGTCTGCGGCCATTTTGAATTGGTTCCGGCTTAATATCGGGGTTAACGCCAAAACCTGCAACCACTTCCAATGACAACTTCTGCTGAATCAGTTTTTCGATATCTACCAACAAATGTTTTTCATCAACACACACCAGAGAAACAGCTTCACCTTTTGCACCAGCGCGGCCTGTGCGGCCAATTCGATGCACATAATCTTCTGGTACATTGGGCAAATCGAAATTGACAACATGGGGTAATTCACTGATATCCAGACCCCTAGCAGCAATATCCGTGGCTACAAGTACCTGTAACTTACCATCCTTAAACTTTGCTAAAGCGTGGGTACGCGCCCCCTGGCTTTTATTTCCGTGAATTGCCAAAGCTTGAATGCGGTCATCATTCAACTGCTTCACCAGACGGTCAGCACCATATTTAGTCCGAGTAAACACTAAAACTTGATACCAATCATCTTGTTTAATTAAGTGAGTAAGTAAGTGACGCTTCTTGTCACGGTCTACCTGGTAAGCTCTTTGTGCTATTGTATCTGCGGTAACGTTGCGGCGTGCTACCTCAATCATCGTCGGGTGATTCAACAACCCTGCGGCTAGTTCCTTGATTTTATCAGAAAAGGTAGCAAAGAATAACAAATTTTGCCGCTGCTTAGGCAAAATTGAGAGAATCCGCCGGATATCACGAATAAAGCCCATATCCAGCATCCGATCAGCTTCATCCAGCACCAAAACTTCCACCCGTGATAGGTTCACCGTTCCCTGTTCCAAATGGTCTAGAAGTCTTCCGGGAGTAGCAACCAGAATATCTACACCACTTTTCAACTGCCGTTTTTGCGGATTGATACTCACCCCACCGAAGATCACCATTGATTTCAGCTTCAGATATTTGCCATAATCATGCACGTTTTCCTGTATCTGGGCAGCCAGTTCCCGTGTAGGGGTGAGAATCAACGCCCGAATTGGCACCCAGCCAGTAGAATTACTTTTAACATTGTTGTTTGCTGACAACTGATGCAGAAGTGGCAAAGCAAAACTCGCGGTTTTTCCCGTACCGGTTTGAGCGCCAGCTAGTAAATCGCCACCCGATAATACTGCTGGAATTGCTTGTGTTTGAATTGGTGTGGGTTTGGTATAACCTAGCTCTGTAACTGCGCGAATAATTTCAGTGGACAAGCCGAGATTAGAAAAAGACATAGAACTCCGTAAATAACATCGGCCTGTCGCTCATTACAGCGTCAGTCTTAGGCGGAATGTGGGTTTGAAGGACTGCATGGGCAAATGTACCAAGACTCAGAGCAATTGCCGCAGCACTGAATTTTAACAGAGTTTGACCATTGATTTACAGGAAATTTGTCAGATCAATCAAAACGTTATACCCACATTCCGCATCCTTAACTGTCACAATCGGTTATTACGGAAGCAAATATCTTCTTAACTTGAAATATAGATTATTATTGGAGGCATGGCATTGTCAAACCTTCAATTTTTATTTTTTGGGACTCACTTACTCAGTTTCCTAAATTCCCAAGGATTAACAAATTTACCATCATTCCAAACCCCCATTTTTTGCTGTTGTGCTTGTGTTTGGGCTTGTTGAACTATATCTTTACTGGGACATTTACTTAAGTAAGGACGATAGACTTTAGCTAAACCTTCCTGTAATAAAACTTGTTGCACAAAAGTCCCATTTTTTAACCGCACTTCTGCAATTTTTCTACCATAGCGATCGCTTTCTATAATATCTAACTTAACCCGATTTCCTGACTGTTTAATCAGTTCCTCTACTCGTGTTTGTGCTTTCACACCCCAACTAAATTGATTCATATCCCGAACCCGTCTGCTACCGTTTTCCCTATGGGAGTGAGGTAATTCGGGTGCATCCACACAAGCAAAACGCACTGTGAACTTCTTACCATTTGCGTCTTTTAGGGCTAGTGTATCACCATCACTTACCCGTTCCACAATATCACCAGTCGGGGCTAATAAGTAATTACATCCCATCAAACTAACAACTATGATAACTACACCCAACCCAATCACAACTTTTTTAATTAATTGATTCATTTTCCAGCACCCAATCATTCAGTTATTCAGTTGTCAATCTGTTAACTTCTTCGCAATATTACTGATTTGGCAATTCAAGCTGTTAATGTGTAAAATTGATACTAAATTAAATAGTGGTGAGCAGATAGCTAGGATAATAATTTTATATCGCTCAAATCTACGGGATTAGTAACTGTAATCCCCAGTTAAACCACTAAATAATCACTCTCATATCAAGATTATGAAACCTATTCACCACCATCAGCGTTGTGCTGCTGCTCAAGAGTTTCAACAATCCCTGATGCAGTTGCAAGATATCTTACAATCAAACTCCACTGATCAGCAAGCGATCGCCAAAGTTGATACTGATAACAGTGCTAACGAAAAAAACAGTGAAATCACAGAAAAAATCGATCTTGCTGCTTTAGAGGATGCTGTTGCGGACATCGAACAATATTTGGCACAGAAAGACAAAAAATAGCACAATTAAGAATTAATCATCCATAAATCATTTGTCGCTGGGCTTCATATAACATTAAAGCAGCTGTGATTGCCACATTCAAAGATTCTACACCAGGACTAAGGGGAATTTTGACTTGGGTATCTGCGATCGCGGCTAAATCATCCGACAAACCAGCACCTTCATTACCCAGTAAAATCAGACTAGGTTTGCGCCAATCTACTTGCCAATAAGTTACACTAGCAGTTGGTAAGGTAGCTATCACCTGCATTCCTGCCTCTTGACATTGTTGGACTGTGGCTTTTAAATCCTCACTTACCGCTTTATTTAGGCGAAACCACTGCCCAGCAGAAGCACGCAGAACCTTGGGATGATCTAAATCCACACTATCATCACTCAACCATAAACCAGAAGCACCCGCAGCAGCAGCCGTCCTAATGATAGTTCCCAAATTACCAGGATCTTGCAGAGTTTCTACAGCTAAAACCAACCCAGTCAAAGCAATTTGGTTTTCCTGTTCATCTCGTTTTGCAGTCGCCACCACACCATCTGGTTGTACAGTCGTTGCTATGGCTGCTAAAACTTCTTCACTCACTATTTCTGTACGATGACAACGACTGCACACCAGTTCCCATAGTTGAGAATGTGCGGCTTGCCATTGAGGTGTACAACATACCGTATCTAAAGGATAATCAGTCGCACAAGCTTCTGCTAACAAGTGCGTCCCTTCCAGTAAAAATAACTGCTGTTTATGCCTCTCTTTGGCAGAGTGCAGCTTACGGATTTGCTTAACTAGGGAATTTTGTAAACTGGTCAACACAATTTTATATTTTAAATTTTAGACTTATCTAAAACCAGAATAAAATTAATATGCGGAACCCGGGACTTGAACCCGGAAGCCTTGCGGCACTAGAACCTGAATCTAGCGCGTCTGCCAATTCCGCCAGTTCCGCTGGCATTTATGACCTTATCACCAATTTCCTATTATTACTCAAATATTTGATATTGTCAATATAATTCTTCATAGGGAACAGGGAAGAGGTTACAACTGAAATCTAATAGCCAAACAAAATGTAGACAAACCAACTCTTTAATGTAGAATCAAAACCAACTTCAAACCTTTATTATTACTTATTTTTTGGAGGTAGGCTTATTAATTCTTCTAGCAGCTTACCAGATGGCAAGTTGTCCACCGAAGCAGACTCCTCAGTCTTGCAAATCTGTGGTGGACATTCTTTGCAAGGTCATGTAAGAATTAGCGGAGCAAAAAATTCAGCATTGGTAATCATGGCTGGAGCTTTGCTTTGTTCAGGAGATTGTCGCATCCGCAACGTCCCTTTATTAGCGGATGTAAGGCGGATGGGACAGGTTTTATCAGCTTTAGGTTTACAGTTAACCAGACAAGATGATCTTTTAGATGTCAATGCTAGAGAAATCAGCACATCAAAAGCGCCCTATGAACTAGTTACCCAACTGCGAGCCAGTTTTTTTGCTATTGGTCCAATATTAGCCAGACTGGGAGTAGCACAAATGCCATTACCGGGGGGTTGTGCCATTGGTGCTAGACCAGTTGATTTGCACGTCAGGGGACTGCAAGCAATGGGCGCAGAAGTGCAAATTGAGCATGGGATTTGTAATGCCTACGTTCCTGGTAAAAATGGCAGCAATGGTAGATTGAAGGGAGCGAAAATTTACTTAGATACTCCCAGCGTCGGGGCAACGGAAACCTTGATGATGGCAGCGACCCTAGCTGATGGGGAAACAATTCTGGAAAATGCAGCCAGAGAACCAGAAGTAGTAGATTTAGCTAACTTCTGTAATTCAATGGGAGCAAAAATTCAAGGTGCTGGAACAAGTACCATTACTATAGTTGGTGTAGAAAAATTACATTCTACCGACTATTCAATTATTCCTGATCGCATTGAAACAGGAACTTTTCTCTTAGCTGGAGCTATTACTCGTTCAGAACTGTTGCTGTCCCCAGTAGCACCGGATCATTTAATTCCCGTTATTGCCAAGTTGCGAGATATTGGCGTACCTATCATTGAAGAAGGTTCAGACTGTCTGCGGGTTTTGCCAGCAGAAAAACTCCGAGCTACAGATATTGATACTTTACCCCATCCGGGTTTTCCCACAGATATGCAAGCGCCATTTATGTCATTGCTAACTTTGGCGGAGGGTGACAGTATCATTAACGAATCTGTTTTTGAAAATCGTCTGCGTCATGCTTCTGAGTTAAACCGCTTGGGGGCAGATATTCGCGTTAAAGGCAATACTGCCTTTGTACGTGGTGTGCCAATGTTATCAGGCGCACCAGTTATAGGTACGGACTTACGGGCATCCGCAGCTTTAGTGATAGCTGGATTAGCAGCAGAAGGGCAAACCACTATTCAAGGATTAAACCATTTAGATCGCGGTTATGACCGACTGGATATAAAATTACAGCAACTAGGAGCGAAAATTATCCGTGTTAACGACGCATCAGCCGATGTAGACTTACATACAATTAACAACAATTCATCACCTTCCGTATCTATCTAAGGTTAGGGGATTTTGTGTTTAGTTGTTTAATGGCGGTTTTTACCTGTTGATGACAAATCAACTTGGTAACTTTCGCCATTAATTTACTTTGAAAAATTACAATATATTGCCGCTAAGTAGATAGAAATAGCTTTAAATCAAGCATCTTGGGGGTTAAGGTGAATCATATTCCAGGTAGTATAAGTACCGATAGGACTCCACAGTAAATAGGGGACTAGTAATAATGCAGCCCAAACAGAAACAGATAAAACTGCGAAGGTAACTAAAAGACAGATCATAAAACCTGTAGCACCAATAATTGTACCGACTGTGAGACTGCGAAGCCGAAACATCACAGGTGTATAAGCAATGGTAAATATCTCTAACAATAGGTATAAACCCATCATTAACCAGGTGATGCTAGTTCGTGGATTTTGTTCCCAGATCATATAAGCTGACCAAGCACCACAAATAAATATTACTGTCCAGATGAGAGGAATTGCGGGTTCAAAAATCAACCATCTAGGTCTTTGTAAGCGCCTAAACCACTGGCGATCGCTCGGTGTAATCCAGTTACTTGCAAGGGCTACTAAGAAAGCCACACCCCCGATTACCATCCAAGATTTAATCATCGTTTCCTATCCTTGGTGCTGACTTTCATTGCAAATTATACAGCTTGGATAAGGAATGATGACTGGGAAAAATCACCCAATTACAAATTACGTCTTGAGATGGGTGTATCAGGTTAGTCGATAGAACTAGGCTTGATAAATGGAAAATATGCTAAGTAACTAGCAGTAATTATTATGCACACAGAACATGAAACTGAGGTGCGATCGCATTCTGTGTTCTCTGCGTCCTCTGTGGTATGCCTGACGGCAAACGATATTCCGTAACTCTTGCTTTCTGCCTTCTCTTAACTTGCTGCATTCCAACCATTCATACTAAGTGGAAAACCCCGTACATTGTCATAACCCAATAAATGTAATGACATAACTGCCATTGCCGAACGATAACCAGAAGAACAATAAACTACTACAGGCTGTTTTTTGGGAATCTTGTTGAGGTTTTGCATCAATGTTCGTAGGGGAATATTAATTGCATCACCGATATGACCTGTGGCATATTCAAAAGGTTCTCTTACATCCACCAAAAAAACATCTTCTTCTTTTAGCATCTGTTTCAATTGTGCCACTTTTCCCACAGTGTAATAGTCTCCAGGAATGGATTTGAGATAACTATCCACCGTTATTTTTAGGTCAGTATTAGCAGGAGAAACTATAGCAATTTTCTGTGTTGGTGCTAAAGCTATTGCTTCATAGCTAACATCAAGAAAGCCATAAATAAATATGCACAAACTTGATATAATTGCAGTTAAAAAACGTCTAATTTTCATGAAAGTTAATCCTTTTGAGTACAAGTTTCCAGCCCCAATTTTCGCCACTCCATCATCCCACCACTAATATTAAATACTTTTGTAAAACCTGCTTTTTTTATCTCACGCAAAGGCGCAAAGGCGCAAAGTAAGAACAACAAGAATGTGGGATACGTGAACTGCTGTAAAAAATTCTCAATTAGCGGAGAAAAGAGAGCAAAACCGCAAATTTAACTCTCTATCAAATCAAACTACTAAACCCACCAGGGTTTTTCACCAGTTCGGGGATCAATTTCTGTCCAGGGAGAAATGCGGATATAATCATCTTCAACTTTCACACTAACCAGCTTGAGTGGAAGAGGTGCAGGACCGCGTACTACTCTCCCATCAGGATCATAACGAGAACCGTGACAGGGACATTGAAATTGATTGTCATTGGCATTCCAAGGAAAGGTACAACCTAAATGGGTGCAGTTATCGACAATTCCCCAAGGATGCAAAGTGCCATCTGACTGCATTGTTAGATAGGTAGGTTCTGCGGCTAAACCTGCCACTAAAGCACGAGTTCCCACCGGTTCAGCCAAAATCTGTGTCGCAGGAATGAGATTTCCATGAATATCCTTAGCGAAGATAGAACCATCTTCACTTGCTTCTGTAGGGGCAATAAAAAATTTAGCCGCAGGATATAGTAAGCTGCTGGCTGTGGTGGCGACAACTGCACCTGTGAGAAAGTTTAATAATTGTCGCCTCGACATTGAGGGGCTTTCTAACGGAAGACTCTCTGACATGAATTTACACCTCCTAGTTTCGGTATAAGTGTTGAGTGCCTTGGTTAATGTTTTGATTCAGTAAAGATTATTTACACTTCTATTATATTACTATTTGATAATTTATTCATATAGTGTATCAACATTTCTCAAAGATGACAAATGCGGTAAATTCTTTGCAGGGCAAGCATTTCAGACAAAAGCTCTGCTCAAAACCCCCATTAGCTCGCTAAAATGAATTCTCGTCTTTTCTACAGTTATTAAAGTGAAAGTCAAGCCCAGTATAGATTACACCCTGTTTATTACCCTGGGTAGAAAAATAATTTAAAAATTGAATAAGAGTTTGCTTGACAAGCTATATAACTATAAAGTTAGATAAAAACATAAGGTTAACTTGCCTTGAACAACGATTAACCTCGGAATTAAAAATTATGACTATTTCTCTGCAACAAAGCCAAAGTAACAATCTTTGGGATAAATTTTGCAATTGGATTACCAGTACCAACAACCGGATGTACATTGGTTGGTTTGGTGTACTGATGATTCCTACACTTTTAACAGCAACCATTTGTTTCATCATTGCCTTTATTGCTGCACCACCCGTAGATATAGATGGTATTCGTGAACCTGTGAGCGGTTCTTTACTCTACGGGAATAACATTATTACTGCTGCGGTTGTTCCTACTTCCAATGCTATTGGTTTACACTTTTATCCCATTTGGGAAGCCGCTACTTTAGATGAGTGGTTATATAATGGTGGTCCCTACCAATTAATTATTTTCCACTTCTTGATAGGTATTTTCTGTTACTTAGGTCGCCAGTGGGAATTATCTTACCGCTTAGGGATGCGTCCTTGGATTGCGATCGCCTACAGCGCACCTGTTTCTGCTGCCACTGCGGTAATATTAGTATACTCCATAGGTCAAGGTTCTTTTTCTGACGGTTTACCTTTAGGGATTAGTGGTACTTTTAACTTCATGTTTGTACTGCAAGCAGAACATAACGTTCTCATGCACCCATTCCATATGTTAGGAGTAATTGGTGTCTTTGGTGGTGCTTTATTCTCTGCTATGCACGGTTCTTTAGTCACTTCCTCATTAGTGCGAGAAACCACCGAAAATGAATCCCAAAACCAAGGTTACAAATTCGGACAAGAAGAAGAAACCTATAATATTGTTGCGGCTCACGGTTATTTCGGCAGATTGATTTTCCAATACGCATCTTTTAACAATAGTCGTGCTTTACACTTCCTATTAGGTGCTTGGCCAGTAATTGGTATTTGGTGTGCTGCTTTGGGTGTATCCTCTTTTGCCTTTAACCTCAATGGTTTGAACTTTCACCATTCCATTCTTGATTCTCAAGGTGCTGTAGTTAATACTTGGGCTGATGTTTTAAACCGCGCTAATTTGGGAATTGAAACAATGCACGAACGCAACGTTCATAACTTCCCCTTAGATTTAGCTACTGGGGATATGCAACCTGTAGCTTTAGTTGCTCCTGCTATTCACGGTTAATCGATTCTGATTTCACTTCGTTTTCAATTCAATAACAACAGTCTAAGCAACCCAGGTAAAAAATCGGGTTGCTTTTTAGTGGTTACTTAATAACGTAAAAGAGCAGTAGCCAACTAAAGTGACTGAGCTTTACGTTTACCGGTGATTTCAGTAATAATGATTGGTTAATTACTGGAGTTAGAGACTCCAGATCCCCGACTTCACCAGATCAATTTATCATTTATGGACACAATAAATAAAAGAAGTCGGGGATCTTATCGCCTTACCTGAATTCTTGCTAAGGAACGAGAAATTTATCAAAGGGTTTAAAAATGATGATAGTTGTATTTAGTGGTGCTGGACTTTCGGCTGAAAGCGGCATTCCCACCTTTAGAGGTGATGGAGGACTGTGGGAAGGTTATAAAATAGAAGATGTGGCTACACCTTTGGGTTGGATGCAAAATCAAAAATTGGTCTTAGATTTTTACGCCCAAGGGTTTGAAAAAATGCAAAAATGTCAACCAAATGCTGCACATTTTGCCATTGCGGAATTAGCCAATCATTTTGATGTGGTTTGCATTACCCAAAATATTGATACTTTATTAGAAAAAGCAGGTGTAAAAGATGTTTGGCATATTCATGGGAGAATAGATTATCAAAAATGTGAATGGCATTTTGATATTCCCCCCATGTATTCAGAATGGCAATGTAATTATAAATCACCAATAAATAAACCTGTAGAATGGGGTGATTTATGTCCAAAATGTGGTAAACATTTACGTCCTGATGTGGTTTGGTTTGGGGAAGCGGTAGATATGCGAGTTGATGATTTATATAAAATTCAAAATCAGGTAGATGTGTTTATTGTGGTGGGAACTTCTGCACAAGTTTATCCTGCTGCAAATTTATTAAAGTTTTTTCAAGATGTACCTACAAAATATTTTATAGATCCTGATCCTAATTATGAGCTATTGGATGGGTTTACTGTGCTTGAGGGTAAGGCTACAAAATATTTACCAGCGTTAATAGAGTCTTTAAAGGAAGAACTTGCTTAATTTCCGAAAATCTATCTAAAAATAGTTACCAAAGGCATTTGTGTTTTAAGAAATTACTAGATATTTTAGTGGAGTGCCAACGTACTACCTGATAAAATATCTATGAACATGGATGCAATTCATATTATCTTCCCTGCTATGGTTTCTGGTCCCCTTAAAGAACCTGTACCCGTATTTTTGACAATTTTGGGGATAATGCTAATTGCACCCCTATTATTTGAAAAAATCCGGCTACCGGGGATTGTGGGGTTAATTCTCGCTGGGGTGATAGTTGGTCCGCATGGTTTGGGATTATTAGCTAGGGATAGCACTATTGTCCTCTTGGGAACTGTGGGTTTATTGTTTCTCATGTTTATGGCAGGTTTGGAAACCAGCCTAGATGACATGAAATACAACGCGGATAAGGCCGTAATATTTGGTTTACTGACATTTTCTGTGCCGATGATCTTAGGTACGGGGGCAATGTTAGCGATAGGATATGGTTTTTTACCTGCTATTTTGGTTGCTTCTTGTTTCGCTTCCCATACATTGCTGGCTTTACCGGTGGTGAGTAAATTGGGAATAATGCGATCGCAAGTTTTAACTACTACTCTTGGTGGTACATTAATCACTAATATTTTAGCCCTGTTAGTTTTAGCTGTTGTAGTGAGGGCGCATCAAGGTAATTTAACTTTGCAGTTTTGGTTATTTTTAATTCCTTCACTGATAATTTACACTTTCCTGACTCTTTGGGGTGTTCCTCGTTTGGGAAAGTGGTTTTTTAGAAAATTTGGCCATGATGAAGGGGCAGAATTTACTTTTGTTCTCGCTACTCTGTTTGTAGTTTCTTATGGGGCAGATATAGTTCAAATTGAACCGATTATTGGCGCTTTTTTAGCGGGAGTTGCTATCACCCAATTAATCCCCCATCTTAGCCCTTTAATGAATCGGATTCAATTTATTGGTAATACTCTATTTGTGCCATTTTTTCTGATTTCTGTAGGAATGTTGGTTAATCCTAGAATTCTAATTCAAGAACCAAAATCATTAATAGTATCTGGTGTGATGGTGACAGTTGCTATTATCGCTAAATATTTACCTGCTTGGGGTGCGGGTAAATTATTTGCTTTTAACCCTAATCAAATTATGGTGATGTTTGGTTTATCGGTGGCACAAGCTGCTTCTACTTTGGCAGCAATTACTGTTGCTTATAATATTAAATTGGTAGATCAATTAACAGTAAATGGAACAATTGCTATGATTTTAGTTACCTGCATTGCTTCTCCTTGGGTGACAGCAAAGTGGGGACAGAAACTCAAACCAGAAGAGACTACTACTCAAAAAAGTGCAGGGGGAAAATTAGGCGATCGCGTTTTAGTTCCTGTTGCTAACCCCAATACAGAAGATAACCTGTTACAGTTAGCAATGATATTGGCAAAATCTGCAACTGGCACTTTATTACCTCTACACATTTTAATTGAAGCAGGCGAACCAATTTCCCCTGCAGATAAAGCTAGACAAAATCAATTACTTTCTAACGCAGAAATGATCGCCCATGCAGCAGTCACCAAAGTTACAACTATTGGGAGAATTGATGAATCAATTGATAAAGGAATTGCTAGAGTAGCACAAGAAAGACAAGCTAGTGTGATAGTCTGTGGTTGGAAAGGTTACTCTACTTACCAAGAAAACTTATTTGGTGGTGTGATTGATAAAATTGTCCAACGTAGTTTTGTACCTGTTTTAGTAACTCGCTTTCCCTTACCTATTGAACATACATCTAGAGTATTTTTGGCTTTCACCACTCAACAAACCAAAGCTAGTAACTTTGCACAAAGTATTAAATTAGCTCAAACTTTAGCAACAGAATTGAAAGCCTCTTTACAACTTTTACAAGTTGTCCCCAGCAGAGGAGTAGATATTGATTTAACGGATGGGATAATATCAACAGATATACCTGTACAAAAAGTGCGGGGTAGTTTTGTTAAAGAAGTATCGCGGTTACTCAAACCTAATGATTTATTGTTGTTAAATGGGTCTGTCGCACAAAAAGGCCAGATATTTTCACTACTTGGTCATGTTCCTGAAGCGATCGCTCATAATCACCCCAAAGTTGCTATGATGATTGCTTATTTCCCACAATCTTAGGTGATGGTCAAAAGGTTTTTTGTCTGATAGCGTAGCGCAAGCCATATCAGGATGTCCAAAAAATTCACATCTGAACCATATCCTGGACATCCTTTAATCCTAGTTATCCTGATTTAGACAAATTCTAATATTTATATACCTTACAAAGAAATGGTATCAATTCTTTTACCACTGCTGATGCTGAGAAAGTAAATCTTCAACTAATCTACTTTCTAAAGGTTTTGCAAAAAAATAACCCTGTCCAAAATCACAATTTAAATCTCGTAAAAATTGCAGTTGATAAGCAGTTTCTATACCTTCTGCCACCACTTCGATTTTTAATTGTTCCGCTAAGGTAATAATTGCTTGTACTAATTCCATGTTATCACCATTTTCTTGAATTTGACTAATAAAAGAACGGTCAATTTTTAAGACATCTACAGGAAAACGATATAAATAACTTAAAGAAGAATAACCTGTACCAAAGTCATCAATACAAACTTGAATTTCGCGGCTTTTTAATGATTCTAAAATACCCTTGGCATATAGATCATGTTCAATAATAGCATTTTCAGTTATTTCTATTTTCAAACAATCATTTCTTAGCTGTGTCTTTTTTAAAATGTTCTCTATTTTTGTGATTAACTGAGTATGGGAAAAATGTTTTGGTGACAAATTAATATTTAGTGTAAAAGGATAATTAAATTTTTCTTGCCAAGAATTAATTTGCTGACAGGCTTTTTTAAATACCCACAAATCAAGTTGTAAAATTAATCCTGTTTCTTCAGCTATGGGGATAAATTCATTTGGTGTAATTAATCCCTGTTGAGGATGCTGCCATCTAATTAATGATTCAAAACCTGTTATATTACCAGTTTGTAGGTTAATAATGGGCTGATAATAAATTACGAATTCTTCTTTTTCAATTGCTAGTCTCAAATCAGTTTCTAACTTTAATCTTTTGTTAGCATCTGTATACATTTGTGGATTAAATAATTGATAACTTCCTCTGGCATTAGTTTTAGCTTGATATAATGCTATATCAGCATCGCGTAATAAATGGAAACAATTATTATAATTACTATTGCCAATGACAATACCTATACTCACATTAGTAAAAACTTCATGATCATCTAAATGAAAGGATGGTAAAAGTTCCTGGTGTATAGTTTGGGCAATATGAATAGCGTCTTGAGGGGAATTAATCTTTTCTAGTAGGATCACAAATTCATCTCCCCCAAACCGAGATAGTGTATTGCCAGGTTGTAAGCAAGATTCTAGACGACGTGCTAAGGAAATTAGTAGTTGATCACCCACTAAATGTCCTAATGAATCATTAATGATTTTGAAGCGATCGCAATCTAAAAACAAGACAGCAAAAAGATAAGATGGATGTTGTTGACAAGCATTGACAATTTGTTCTAATCGATTCATTAACCAAGTACGATTAGGTAATTCTGTCAAAGGATCATGTAAGGCCATGTGCATTAATTTTTCTTGCACTTTTTGGCGTTCGGATATTTCTTTTTCTAATTGAGTTGTGCGTTGAATAACCCGTAGTTCTAGTTCTTCATTGAGCTTTTTGATTTGTGCTTTAGCTAACTGAATTTGTAATTGATTATTAATCCTCGCTAAAACTTCTTCAAATTGAAATGGTTTAGTAATATAATCTACTCCCCCCACAGCGAAAGCTTTAACTTTATCTAAAGCTTCATCTAAAGCACTCAAAAAAATTACCGGAATATCTTTAGTTTGGGGGTCAGATTTCAGTTGTTCACAAACTTCATAACCATCCATATCTGGCATTTTAATATCTAATAAAATCAAGTCAGGATGAGCCGAATGTGCTACTCGTAATGCCATTGTTCCGTTAGTAACACTACGAACTTTATAACCTTGTTCATTTAATGTATTAGATAAAACTCGTAAATTATCAGCAATATCATCCACAATCAAAATATTAGCTTTATAGTTTTCTAGTTGAAAGGAATTCATAGGATTACTCAATTTGGGTTAAATCAATAATCTTGTCATAGCGGAAATTCTTTACCAGATCGGTGAGTGCGATCGCTAAAGGTTGTTTTTCTTGAGAAATCTCCTCTAATAATCTCATAATCCAGTCTTCGTCAGCTTCATTTGCAGCCAGATAAAGCTGTTCAATCCATTCTTTAGGCATAACTTCCAGGCTATCAGGAGTTAGGTTAATTACCGAATCTATATTTGGGTATATTTCCGAAGATTCAGATTCATAAATAAAGTTTAACCCTAAATGCTGTTGCATTTTTGCCCAAATAATTTCCTCCCGAAAGGGTTTTCTCACAAAATCATCACAGCCAGAAGATAAAATCACAGATTTTTCATTATCAAAAACACTGGCAGTTAAAGCAATAATGACAGTAGCTTGTCCGTGTAAATGAGATTTAATATATTCAGTGGCTTCATAACCATCCATTACTGGCATTCTCATATCCATCCAAATTAAATGAGGATGCCAATTCTGCCAAATTTCTATAGCTGTTTTCCCGTTGTCTGCGGCTTGTACAGCAAATCCTACCAAGCTTAATAATTTAACTAAAAGTTGGCGGCTTTCTTCTCGATCTTCAACTACTAATATGCGATAATTTGGTTGGTTGGGTGCTAATCCAATCACTTTTTTACCTAGTTGATTGACTTTAATTTCTTTAGCATCTGCTAACCGCACCGGCATAGAAAATTTAACAGTTGTTCCTTGTCCTATTTGACTACTCAGGTTAATTTTACCACCCATTAATTCTATAAATCGCCGACAAATAGCTAAACCTAAACCTGTTCCTTCATTGGATTTATGACCTGATTTCGTTTGCACAAATGGTTCAAATACACTCTCAGTTTCATCTTCAGGAATACCACAACCAGTATCTTTAATTTCAAAATAAAGAGGTAATAATGATGGGTTGTCATTAGTCATATTATTTTCATTAATAGATATCCTTAAAGTCACCTCACCTTGTTCAGTGAATTTAATGGCATTGGATAATAAATTAATTAAAATTTGTCTAATTTTATTTTCATCTGTTTGAATATAATGAGGTAAATTATCATCAATTTTTAATTTTAATTGTAATCCTTTTGATTGTGCTTTTAAGTTAAACATTTCCTCCAATGAATTTAAAAGTACCACCAAATCAAAACTGTTTTCATGAATAGCAATGCGTCCAGCATCTATTTTTGACATATCTAAAATATCATTAATTAAAGCTAACAAATGCTCACCACTGCGATTAATAATAGCTAAATTTTCTTGATGTTCTAGAGTTAATTGTTGATCTCGACTCATGATTTGTGTAAACCCTAAAATTGCATTTAGCGGTGTTCTTAACTCATGACTCATATTTGAAAGAAATTCGCTTTTAGCACGGTTAGCCGCATCTGCTAACTCTTTCGCTTGTTGTAAGGCTAACTCTGCACGTTTTCTTTCTTCAATTTCTTGCTGTAAAGCTTGGGTTCTTTCTTCAACTTTTAGTTCTAGTGTTTGGGAATAATCTTGTAATTGTTTATAAAGTTGGGCATTTTCTAAAGAAATAGCAGCTTGGGAAGTAATCATTTGCAAAATTTCCAAGCGAGCTACAGTAAAAACTCCTGACGTTAAATTATTTTCTAAATACAAAATACCGTGTAATTTACCTTGATAGAGAATAGGAGTACACAAAACCGATTTAGGTTGATAAGTACAAATATAATCATCACTATTAAAATTTTGGTTTTGACTAGCATTCTCTAATAAAAGAGGTTGTTGACTCTGGACGACATAATTAATAATAGATTTCGGTAAAATAATACAAAGAGGATGTTCTATTTTACAAATATCTTGAGAATAATGAATAAAAATTGGTGGTTGAGTAGTAGCTGGGCTGATATCTGTTGTTTCTAATGCTTGAATAAACCAATTATCATCATGTTCTGAAGCAGGGGGAAGAATTAAATAACCTACTTCTGCTCCTGCATTTTCAATCATAATTTTCATTAAATTATTTAACAAGCTTTCCAGTTGAATTTCACTAGATAAAGCTTGAGATGTTTTAATTGCACTGGTTAAATCTAATATTTTTGTATCAGTAAAAATTTTGGGAGTAGTGGTTAATTTGGATGACATAATTTCCACAGCATCTTGTTCCCAATATCCCTGATATTTTTGTCGTAAATGCTGGCATTTTCGGGTTGCACCCCAAGATTGATAAAAGTTATAAGCTGCACGTAAATACAGTCTAGCAAACTGCGGTTTACCTCGACTTATCCAAAATTCGGCTGCTAATTCATTTCCTAATGCTGCGAGATGAATTAATTGGAATTTTTCAGCCAAAGCAATTGCTGAATCATATAAATCTATGGCTATTAAATAGTTCTGAAAAACTCGATTTTTTTCTGCTAATAATAACTGATATGGTACTTGAAAGTTCTCTGGGCAATCTTTTGACCATATTTGCAATTTTTCTATACTTGTTTCAATTATTGGTAAATATTCTTGTTGATATGTCGGTGAAGTATGATGATAAAGTGCTAATAAAGTCAACGGATAATAAAAGTAATATTGAGAGATAGGAAACATAATAATTCCCTCTGATAATTCTTGAGCATAAGTCACAAAAATTTCTTGAGCGGCTTGGTAATAACCATACAAATACAGCACCTGTCCAATTAAAATTGCATACCATGTTGAACCATTAATAAAATTATTTGCTTTCCAAAATTCGATAAATTCTTGAGCGTCTAATTCTTGATGAGCAAAACTGATTTCATCAGCTGTTTTACCTTGCAAATTCAGAATAACTAATTGTAATAATTGCAATATTTTTAACATTTTCATGTCATTGGTTTGTTCAACAAACCCTATATACCCTTCTGACTCTTGAAATACTTCTAATAAATTTTTACCACAGATAAATTGTGACCAAATTAAAAATACAGTAGCCCATACTCCAAAGACAATTTCTCCATTCTCTTGACAGCATTGAATATTTTTAGCATAGAGAACAATATTGGATTGAAAAGGTTGACAATGATAATTTATATAATTACAAAAAAGATTTCTTACCTTTGGTAATAGCAGCACATCTTCAAGTTTATCTATTAAATTTAATGCTAAAGAACCGAATTGATAAGCCAGGTTATATTCTCTCTGTTCTGTTAAATACATTCCATATAAAACATAAGCAAAACTCGATTCATTACTATTACCATATTCTAAAGATAAATTGACTAAATTCAAAGCACATAATAACATTAGTTGCGAATTACCTTTATAAAAAGCAACTTCCCAAAATTCCATACAAAGCTGCATTTTTAAATGAGCTATATCTTCTGTCATTAAGGGTAAATCAATTAAGTTATGAATATCAATATCACCTAATTTTAACTGAATTTTTTGGATTTGCTCTTGGATAACATAACCTTGTTGATTAATATCTTTAGGGAAATTTAAATTGAGTTCTTTTAATAAATTTAAGCCTACTTGTAAACCTTTATTATAATCTAGTCCTTGGGTGGCTTGTAAATTTTTTAATACTGTGAATCCCTGAAGTTTATGAGTGGGCGTTTTCGCTTGATGTAAAAGCACATCAATTAGTAGTTCGGCTTGTTCGTGATTACCATTTAAATAATTAACTTCTGCTAATTCCCGATAATAATCAAACGCTAAATCATAATCATTCAGCCAAATATTTTCCGAGAGACAACTTAATCCCGTGTTTAAGTAAGATAATGCAGATGAATAAGCATGAGATGTTTTGGCTTTTTTACCTGCTTGTAAATTCAACTGAGATAATTTAAACTTTTCTAAATTCGATTGTATATAATTAATTCCCTGATTCCAATGATTAACTATGTCAAATAATTTATCTTCTAATTTCTCAGTTGGAATATTCTGTAATAATAATCGACCAATTTTCAAATGTAGTTTTTGTCTCTTATCTGCATCACTTAATAAATATACGGCTTGTTGGACACGATCATGTTGAAACTTAAATAATATATCTTCACTCTTAATATCCAAATTAGTTGATACTAACTGATATTTATTGTTTAAAGGAATAATTAAACCTTCTTGAATAGCGGGAAGTAAATCATTTAATATATTTTCAATAGAAGCTTCTGCAATACTTGAAAGATTTTGTAAATCAAAAGAACTACCAATACATGATGCTAACTGTAAAATATTCTGGTTGACTTGACTTAAATTTTGAATTTTGTTCATCATCAATTCAAGAACGTTATCAGTCATATTTTTTTGCTGAATTTCTTGAATATCCCATTCCCATCGCCTTTGTTGATAGTTGAATTCTAATAAATTTTCTGTAGAAAGTAACTTGATAAACTCAATTACGAAAAAAGGATTACCTTGGGTTTTTTCATAAATGAGATTACTTAAATCATCAATAGTATCAGGAGATGTAGAGAAGATATCAGAAGTTAACCCTTGGACATCGTTAATAGATAAATTATTTAAACTTATTTCTGTAATTCTGTCTATAATATTATTTGGTAAATCGTTTAAGGTCTTGATTAATGGATGATTTTCATCAACCTCATTATGTCGATAAGCACCAATCAATAGTAAATTATGGATTTCTGGGGACTCCATTAATTTTATGATTAGACGACAAGAAGCTAAATCAGCCCATTGTAAATCGTCTAAAAACAATACCAAGAATTTCCCTGATTCCACAAGGACTTTAAGAAAATTTTCAAAGACTAAATGAAAACGATGACTTGATTCATTGACTCCAACATTAACCAGTGGAGGTTGTTGGCCAATAATTAATTCTAAATTAGGAATTAAATCAATTAAAATTTGTCCATTATGTCCTAGAGCATTTAAGATTTTCTCTCGCCATTGTTGTAAAAATATGTCATTTTCTGAGAGTAAATAATTGCAAAATTTATTAAAGGCTTGCGTCAAAGCAGAGTAGGGAATATTTTGTTGATACTGATCATATTTCCCAGAAATAAATAATCCACCTTGATTGAGAGTCGGTTGATAAATTTCCCGCACTAAACTTGATTTACCTACACCGGAGTACCCTTTAATTAAAATTAATTCACTACTGGATTTTTTTTCAATAATCCGTTGCAAACATGATAATATTTTCTTTGTGTGTTGTTGACGATTATATAATTTTGTGGGAATAGTTAAACGAGTAAAAATATCTTGTTTTCCTAAAGGAAAAGAAATAATAGTTGTATGATTATGTAACTGATGCAAACATTCTGATAAATCTACTTTTAATCCATAAGCTGACTGATAGCGTTCTTCTGCATTTTTCGCCATCAATTTCAGGATAATATCACAGAGGACAACAGGAATAGTAGGAGAGAGAAGATGGGGAGATACAGCTTGTTTAGCAAGATGGGAATGAATTAGTGATAAGGTATCGTTGCTAGTAAAGGGCAGTTTTCCTGTTAATAACTCATAAAACGTAATCCCCAATGAATAAAAATCACTGCGATAATCAAGAGTGCGATTTATTCTTCCTGTTTGTTCAGGAGAAATATAAGGAATTGTTCCTTCAATGAGATTGAGATGAGAGGGGTTATAATATTGATTATCTTGCACAAAGTCACTAGAAATACCAAAGTCAATTAATTTAAGTTGCTGGGTTTGAGGATTATAAATAATATTGCCAGGATTAATGTCTTTATGAATAATATTTACTGTGTGAATCTCTTCTACCGCAGAGGTAATTTTAATAGCTAGTTTTAAAAAATCAATTGGATTTAATTTGCCGGCAATTTTTAGCTGGCTTAAAGAAGTACCTCCACAGTCTTCTAAAATCATGACTAAACAATGGGGATGTGTTTCTAAACCGTAGGCTTTGATAACTCTAGATAAGTTTAATTTGTGGATGACTTCATATTCTCTTTTAAACCATGCTAGTCTTTCTGCGGAAGCATGAATATCTTGAAGAATTTTGAGTATAACAGTTTGTTGGTCAAGATTACGATAAGCCCGATAAACTAATGAATTATAGCTTTCATAGATTTTATTGATGATTGTATAGCCTGTTAATTTTAACATGGTCTAGCTTTAAATGAGTTTTTATTCATGGATTATATAGCAATCTGATTGAGCTAACTGATAGCTGTAATATCTCATATTGGAAATTTCGTTTCAATTATATGCAAATATATGTAAAAATTCAGCGTCAAGAATAGAACAGTTCTGTGGTAATCTCTGCACAAGAGTCAGGGTGTCTGATCTGACTATCAAAAATCTTCAGAAATATTAATAAAATATAAAAATATTATTTTTGTGACTTAAACTACAGTTTTTCTGTGTTTGTAACGGTTGAATACAAGTATACCTTATTTTTAAAACACGAGGATAAACCAGCTTATCTCAAAGATTACACTATAGGGATCACCACAAATACAAAGAAAAGTCACAACTAAAGTAAATTTATATATCTAAAGTGTGACGACTAAAAATATTTAGACTAAGATAATGAGTGAGAATTACAAATTTTTTTTACATTGTTTAACTTTTAGTTAAAAATAATAGCCAACCTTGTGGCTGAAAATATAGACAGGCTAGAGTTTCAAGTTTTTTCAAAAAATTATTTAATCCAGGGGTTTTAAAATGCAAACATCACAAAAAATTCATTGCCCAAATTGTGGCAGTGCGGCTGAACGTCACTATATTTCTGATAGTCAGGTTACAAGAACACAATGTCCAACTTGTGATTACCTGATGATTACCTGTACTCGCACTGGTAAAGTAATTGAAGCTTATGCACCAGGCATTTATGCCAGAAGGTAGATAGGGGACTGGGGACTGGGGAATGGGGGAAGCAGGGGAAGCAGGGGAACGCAGGGGAAGATTAATCACCTAATTACCAATTACCCATTACCCATTACCCATTACCCATTACCAATTACCTTTTACTTGTTCTTAGTTGTCCACAAGCAGCATCTGCTTCTAAACCGCGAGAATATCTGACGCTAACAGCGGTGTTTTGTTCTTGGAGAATATTAACAAATGCTTGTATTCTATCGCGGTTTGGTCTTTTGTAATCTACTTCCTCGATGGGGTTATAAGGGATTAAATTGACATGACTTTGAAAACCACGCAGACGTTTGGATAATTCTAAAGCGTGTTCTGGTAAATCGTTGACTCCAGCGAGGAGAATATATTCAAAACTCACCCTGCGTCCAGTGATTTCTACATATTCTCGACATTCTGCGAGTAAGTCTTCTATGGGGTAGGGTTTTGCACTGGGTATGAGTTGTTCTCGGAGTGCTTGGTTAGGTGCGTGAAGACTAACAGCGAGAGTAATTTGCAGATGATGTTCGGCTAGTTGACGAATGCGATCGCGAATACCTACAGTAGAAACTGTAAGCGATCGCTGTCCGATTCCCACATCTTGATTTAAACATTTCAGCGCCAAAAGCACATTTTCTGTATTCAACAACGGTTCACCCAACCCCATAAACACCACATTACTAACTCGTTGCTGAAAATCTTCCTGTACAGTTAATACTTGATCAACAATTTCTGCGCGGTTAAGATTACGTTTATATCCTCCCTTACCCGTTGCACAGAAATCACAAGCCATTGGACATCCCACTTGGGTAGAAACACAGACAGTCAACCGCTTATCACTGGGAATACCAACAGTTTCAATAATTTCTCCATCTGCTAATTTGAGCAGATATTTTACCGTATCATCAGGGGCAACAGAACGGTAATCTAAAGATGAACGACCTATAGGAATATCTGTAACTGTTTCCCGCCAATTTTTCGGAAATACAGAAATATCCGCCAAATTACGTACACCTTTATCATATATCCAATTATGTAATTGCTTCCCCCGATATCCAGGTTGTCCCTGTTTTTGTACCCAAGCAGTTAACTCCTCTACCGAAGCACCGAGAAGAGGGGGAATGAGTTCAGATTGTGTAGTGTTAGGTAAATTTACCGCAGATAAAAGGGGTGTAGCAGACATAAAAAACCATTAGTTAATCCTGGATCTCTATCCTACACTAAGAATTTCAGAATCAGATCCCCAAACTCTTAGAGAAGTTGCGATCGTAGCACAGGCTTAGAGGATGTTTGAAAAATCTAATTTTACCCTACTTACAAGCGATATTTCCCAACATTGCAGTTAAGTTTTATTTACCAATTATGGTTTTCTGACATGAGCTTGGATGCCTTTTGCTTTGAGCATCTGCAACTTTTGATTTGCTTCCTCTTTAGTTTTTGAAACACCCAGATAAATATACTTTTGTCCATCTGATAGATAAGCATCAGGAATCACTTTCTGCGCCGCAGCTAAAGCGCCATCGCCTTGATTATCAGCCACTAAATAGTAGAACCCATCAGCGGATGGTTTGATTTCTGTATCCAGTCCTGGTAAGGTTTCCTTGGGGTTTGGTGTGATACTAGGAACTGGAGTTAAGGGAAGAACAGAATTTATTGGTGTTTCCATGGCTATGGGTTGGGGAATAACTGTTGGAGTGGGTTTAACTTTAGGTCTTAAACCCACTACATCATTAGGATCTTTAACCTCTGGAAACTCACGAGCAGCCAAGTTAGGATATTTGGGTATGGAAGTGATTGCTGGTGGCGCTATAGGTGGAGAATTTTTCTCAGCTACTCCAGTATTTTCCACATTTGATGAAGAATTACGGTTAAATAATTTACCTAAATTTAATTGCGGTAAAGTTTGGGGATTAAATACCACATAGCCTAATGTCAAACTAGCCAACAGCAGCAACAACATAGAACCAATACCCAACGGCGACAGTAGACTATCGTTAGAACCGCTTAATTTTTTGGTTTGTGGTTGTTCTTCATTGAGACTTCGCAGTAGTGCTTCACTCGATTCTAAATAATCATCTGGGTGTTTGGGAGGATCATTTGCGGGGATGAGAGTTTCGCTTTCAGCAGCCTTCACCTTTGTCGGGACTATGCTACTGATAGAGTTTAGGAGTGGTGGAGTTGATGTTTGATCAGGCTGTTGATCAGAAGATAGTTGAACAGGATTTATTTGCTCTTGTTTTTTAACTTGTAAGGCTGGATTTTCTGGAGGAATTGGGTTAGTGTTAACGTCTGGCAAAGATGGTTGAGTTTTTTCCCATGTCTGGGTGATGGTATTTAACTGTTGGGTCTGATGAGAACCGTAATTTTTTACACTAACTTGTTGGGGTTGTCTGACTCCATTACGTGTGCGCCGGTATCTAGTTAACTCTTGATCTAGCTGTACTTCTAAACTTCCTAGTGCTGTGGCTAGTGCTGGCTTTAAGCTAGAAGTTTTAGAAGACTGAGTACCAGAATCGATGATAGAATTTTGACTCATTGCCACAATGCCTTAAACGTGATCCTGCTGGATGAATTTTGTTACCTTGTATTATAAGTTCCAGATCCAAGCTAAATTTTTGCTTTATTAAAAAAATGTCATTTAAATCAGTTAATAATATTTTAAACATTCTTAAACTAGAAGCTAAATGGCAGGAACAACCTTTTCAACTCTTACTAAACTGTTGGCCAGAAGTGGTTGGTGTGAAGGTTGCCGCACAAACCCGTCCCTTATCAATTCAGCGTGATGTTTTGTGGGTAGCAACTGCTAGTGCAGCTTGGGCGCAAAATTTGACTTTTGGGCGCAAAACCATAGTTTTAAAGTTAAATCAAAAGTTAGATCAAAAGCTACCTACACCTTTGATAGATATTCGGTTTTCAACTGCTGAGTGGAAGCGATCGCCATTACCAGCAAATCAGCAAATAATTTTGTCACCGCAAGAACACCCCAGTTACTTGGGTAAAAGTATCTCTGAGTCTCAACTTAAATCCACTACTACGAAAAATGCTCAGGTAGTTTTTGAAGACTGGGCTATAACTATACAAGAGCGATCGCACAACTTACCCCTTTGTCCCCAGTGTCAATGTCCATCCCCACCTGGTGAACTTCAACGCTGGGGTGTTTGTTCACCCTGTGCAGCTAAGTCCGTAATGCCTCCCATTTCCTGAAATTCACTACATCAACAAAGATATTCAGGTTTGTAAAGGACGAGTTGTAAACATTGGGTAAATCTAAAACTAGAGCCTTAACCTTGATCCCCAATAGGTTTTAGGCAAAAACAAGTATGTGGTTACTCTAGCAATCATTTACAAATATAACGAGATTATAAAAATATAATAAACTTTTTTTTTGATAAAAATAGCTAGAACCCTGATAGTATAATCACTTTTTGGCTTTTATACCGATTTTGTCATAGAAGCAAAATATAAGTGTGATAAGTAACCCTAAATCGCACTCAAGATGAACGCTCATGAAACCAATTAACTCTGTAACATCCGCCTGTAAATACTGCCGTCATTACCAACCAGAAGGTCGTCGTGGTGGTATGTGTCAACAGTTGAGCGCACCGGTACAAGCGGGTTGGAAAGCTTGTTCTTTAGCGATCCCCGCCTTTGCACCTTCATGGGAATCTTTAGAAGATGCTTGGAGTTTACCAGTAGCAAAACCAATGTTACCAGTTGCTGCTACACTAAATTCCGAAAATTCCAATTTAGAAAATCTCACACTTACACCAGTTGCAGAAATATCGGCCTGCTCATTACCAGAGATAAAAACCAAAGCCTTAGTTATTTAACTGCCAGTTATTAATTTAAAAAGTTTTTTTGTCTACGTGAAAACAGCTAAATATAAAATTTGCCTTTAGCATTAGTTAGCTTTTTGTATCGAATCCCCAATCACTTATCACCCAATCTTCCTTTAATTTCTATCAAATCACGCTCAATGAATTTATAGTGCGCTTCGATATCTTGAAAAATGTTTGTCAGGTTCAGTAATAACTGCTCCTGATTTTTTTTAAGGTGCATAAACTCTCGTTCGGCTGCATATTGTTTTTTTTGGTTTCCAGCGTAGTGATTTAGTAGCCAGATTAAATTGCTTCCTAATGTTAAAATCAAAGTGATAATTAGGGCAGAATTTGATAAATTCATGGCACAACCTACAACTTCAGATCTGTTTGACAATGAAACGACACTTATTAATAGTGCTGTTTATGATGCTGTTTCAACATCATTGACAATTACATTTAGTCAAAATGTTTCACCACTGCAAGCTTTTGCAGCTATAGTTCAAAGTGGACACAAATGGTTGCTTGCTAATACTGATTTAACTGTCAACGCTTCCGCAAATCAGCCAAATACTAATAGCACCTCAAGAAATGGTGAAAACAAAGAACAAACTTCTTTAAGTTGTGTGTTCTATACCCCAATGCCAGATGTAACTTTTGATCCGACACTATTATGAATCGAGTAGTTAAAATGACAGGATTGTATACTGCTACGGTTACATTCCCTGACACACCGGACAG
>NZ_JAYGHA010000046.1:0-29197 GCF_034931405.1 Anabaena sp. UHCC 0451
CAGGAGGATAATTATTCAACGAATCAGGGCAAAACCCTTTTGTGGTCAAGGTTTTATGGCTTCTGTTAACTCAGCATTTTGTTGTCTATATCTAGATTTAACCCCATTGCTCACAAGTTTAAGAGCCAAAAAATTTCATTGATGAGTATAATTACTTTAAGATTATCTGGGTGAGAAATAAAAATGTGGATCAATCTGCTAAAAGAGTTAACTCATAGCATTTTTTCCTGTAATCAATAAGTATCTGCTCGTTTCAGGTTTGTCCAAAATACTATTTCTATGAGATAGATGAGTGACTAATTCTTTTTTGCCCGTTTTTGACATACCCTGCATCAGTGCTGCTTTTTAATTAACTTATGAGAAATGATGCCCAGATATCCGACTTCTTTGAGAAGTCGGGATCTATCTTCAAAATAACAAATAGTACGGGTAAAGCAAATTGCTAAACCCCTACCACTGACAACTAAAGATTGACAAATTAGAAATCTAAACTAGTCCAGTTTGGTTGACGATAATAATGTGTCATGTTGTCAAATTTCCGCAACTCAGCCCGATGGATTAAAATTTCTGGGAAATTTAACAACCATTGTTGATTTAATTCTGACAACTGGTTACTGAATTTTATCCGGTCTAGTTCAGGAGGTATTTCTCCAAAATAGCCTAGTGTAATATGGGCTGTAAAGTGGTAATGCTGCTCAATACCCAAGCCCATTAACTTACGGTTTTGGTAAATCAGCCGCCGGATTTGAATGATTTCCTCGTAGCAGCGTTCATCTTTGGGTATCAAACAAACGCCTATGGCCCTTGGCATCACTATCAGTCCCAGCATTTGCCAGGAAATGGAAATAGTATCCTTTGTTCTTGATTGTTGGTACTGTGCAAACAAATCACCCAAGCAAGAGTTTAATTCTTCTGCAAATTGGGGATTTTTTTCAGTGGCATGAATAAAAGCATGATCCCATATCAAGTCTGCCAAGGTTAAATGAAAGCTGGCAGGAGTTAGAGGTACAATCAAATCAGAGTTGATTGGTAAGTCTAACAGCGATCGCTGATAAGTCTCGATTTGGCTGTAAAAAGCAGCGTTTTGTGTATCTTCTTTGGCTGGTGGGGTAATCAGCGTATAGCCAGGAAAAGGTGCTGGCTGTCTAACTCCAGCATCGGGCTTGAATTTAGAAGATTCCTGGATGTGCTGAACCTGGGATCTGTAAGATTCTGGTAGCGTCATGCGTGCTACCCGATTTAAATAGGTTTGGTAGTTGTCGTCCAATCTTCTTAGCCTCGCGCTCTCTTGATAGATTGTAGGGAAATTTACTCAGTTTGACCAAGTTATTTTGTCAGGATTCAGGATTTCTAGGAGTCAAAAGCAAGATAAATATTCCCGATTCCCCATTCCCTATTTTGATTTTTATGCCAATTTATGTTTACTGGGGTGAGGATGATTTTGCCATTGAAAAAGCAGTGGCAGTTTTGCGTGATCGCATTCTCGATCCTTTATGGACAAGTTTTAATTATACTGCTTTTCCTCCAGATCAAGCGGATGCTGTGATTCAGGCTTTAAATCAAGTCATGACACCTTCTTTTGGGGCTGGTGGACGTTTGGTTTGGTTAATAAACACCAATCTCTGTCAACAATGTTCAGAAAATGTATTATCAGAATTACAACGGACTTTACCCGTAATTCCTGAAGACTCGTTTTTATTGCTTACTAGCCGCAATAAACCTGATGAACGCCTCAAAGCTACAAAATTTTTGAAACAGTTTGCTGAATTACGGGAATTTTCACTTGTTCCTCCCTGGAAAACTGAATTATTGGTGCAAGCGGTAAATCAAGCTGCTCAAACGGTAGGTGTGAAACTAACTCCTGAGACTGCGGAACTGTTGGCGGAGTCCATAGGTAATGATACACGGCTTCTCTATACAGAAATGGAGAAATTACAGCTTTATATTGCAGGTAGTAACAAGCCTTTAGATGTGAAGACTGTAACTCAGTTGGTCAGGAACACTACTCAAAATACCTTACAATTAGCAGCAAAGATTAGAACAGGAGATATAGATAAAGCGTTAGGTATTGTAGAGGATCTAATTAATGCTGCTGAACCGGGTTTACGGATTGTTGCCACTTTGATTGGTCAGTTTCGCACTTGGTTATGGGTAAAGATTATGATGGAAGCAGGAGAGCGCAATCCTCAAGCGATCGCTCAAGGTGCTGAAATCAATAATCCCAAACGCATTTACTTTTTACAGCAAGAAGTCAAATCTCTTTCTGTGCAGCAACTAGTTTCATCTTTACCCTTGTTACTGGAACTGGAAGTTAGTCTTAAACAAGGAGCGTCAGAAAGATCAATACTCCAAACTAAAGTCATTGAACTTTGTCAAGTATATCAGAGAAGGTAATCCGTCAAGCTTTTAAGAGTCCCAGTCCCTATCAAAATTTAGTTAATTCTAGGTTTTACTGGAACTTCTGTTTCCTAAAATAATTCAAATCTACTATCATACCTTTACTATTATTCTGTGTCATCTATCGTATGCAGGAAAATTATTTTGTCCTTTTGCGAAATTCAATTAAATATCAGATGTCGCACTCTTGGGTATTTGCAACCCTCACCACTGCGAGCTTAATTTTCGCTACTTTTGGGTTAAATGCCAAAGCTGATGCTCAAACGTTGACAGTTAACAATATAGAAGTGACTAACTACGCCCAGTCTGTGTTAGCCATGGAACCGAAACGTCAACAAGCGTTTGAGGAAATTAAAAAATTGATTGGTAGGGAAGAAATTCCTAAAATTGTTTGTAACGACCCCAGTAGTATGAATTCTCTACCAAACCAGGCCAAGGATATAGCAGTTAATTATTGTAACGATTCTCAAAAAATAGTAGCTGCACATAGTTTAACTATTGAACGTTTTAATCAAATTACTGTAGAAATTCAAAATAACACTGCTTTGAAAAATCAGATATATAATACGTTATTACGCTTACAAAATGAATCCGCTGCTAAATCAGGTGCGCGTAATGCCCCTTAAATCCCACATATCGCTGGTATCATAGCAGATTTAAAATTATGAATTTGGAGGAACTAAAACCCAAAATGATTACTAAACAATCATTAAGAATACCTGGTAGGTGGGAAACGAGCGCGGCTTTAACCCTGAGAGGGAAGCGACCCAAGCAGTTTTAACCGCTTTGGTATTTTATGTATTATCCGTGGTGCGGGTCTTCAATATATTTCCTCACGGCTTCACTACTAACCTTTCCCACCCCTGCTAAATCCAAAATAGGTGCAATTCCCTTCTGCGGAGGCAGCGATCGCACCTAACCTAATAACTACGATCGCTATTCCTGTTAACTAACTTTCCCCACCCCTGCTAAATCTAAAATAGGCGCGATCGCATCTTCTTTTTTCACCGCCATCAGATGCACACCCTGACACAAACCCCGCGCCATTTGCACCTGTTCCGCTGCAATTTTCATCCCTTCTTCTAACGGATGTTTCGCTTTTGCTAACCTATCAATAATATGATCAGGAATATTCACACCTGGAACAACTCTATTAATAAATTGGGCATTTTTCGCAGATTTCAACAAAAAAATTCCCGCCAAAATTGGTTTATTGTAGTGCGATGCAATTTGATCCATGAACTTCTCTAATTTTTCAAAATCTGTAATTAATTGACTTTGAAAAAATTGCGCTCCCGCTTCTATTTTCTTTTCAAACCGACTTTGTAAACCTGACCAACTTTTAGATTGCGGATCAACTGCTGCACCAGCAAATAAATCTAAAGCACCATCATTGAGGGTTTTATGATTAAAATCAACACCCTGATTCATGTTTCTAATTAACTGCAATAACCGCACAGATTCTAAATCAAAAACGGCTTTGGCATCAGGATAATCACCTGCTTTTACAGGGTCGCCGGTTAAAGCTAAAATGTTGCGGATACCCAAAGCATGAGCGCCCATTAAATCCGCTTGTAATCCTATTCTATTGCGATCGCGACAAGCAACTTGGCAAATCGGCTCAATGCCATTTTGTAGCAAAATCACCGAAGCTGCTAACGAAGACATCCCCAACACAGCACGGCTACCATCAGTAATATTGACAGCATGAACTCTCCCCTTAAGAGTCGCCGCCATTTCAATTGTATGGGTAATATCTCCCCCTTTTGGGGGTGCAACTTCAGCAGTAATGAGAAAATCTCCTGCTTCTACTGCTTTTCGGAAGTTGTTTAAAGCACTGGTGCTATGGAAATCCTGCATAGTTCAAATTTAATCTTGAGGTTTTCTTAAAGGGTAAAACAAATTACACCTTCAAGAGTAAACCTTAGTTGTATTTCATTACAATCGCCAGAATTTTCTGAAGATAAACAACTATAACTCTAATCCAATTAAACCTAAACCACCAATAGTCACAGCAACTTTTAAACCTAAAGGTTGCTTAATGCAAAGAAAGAATTTATTTTTCTCCACCTGCACCCAGTACAGCACAGCGTAAATAAACCAACCATTATCAATCGCCAAAAAGCTGACGACCTAATATTTTTGACTTTTGACTTTTGACTTTTGACTTCCGCGAAGCGGTACTAGTCCCCCAGTCCCTAACTGTTAAGCTGGGGGATACCCAGCAGCAACTAAAGCTTCTTTAATTGCAGTTTCTGAAGCTTGAGTATCTACATTTACCAGTTTTGTTTTAGGGTCAGCTTCAACGTTAGCATTAGCATCCACAGCTTTAACTGCATTGGTAATATTGTTGGCACACGCAGAACAAGCCATTCCCGGAACTGTAAGTTTGATTGTCATAAATTTAAAGAAGAAAGTGAAAAAAATTAAGATTTAGCTGGATACAACTGCTGCAATTGTTGAATTTGGGCAGTTTGCGTTTTGATAATAGCTTGAGCTAAATTACGAATTTGTAGCACATTAGCATTTTCCGCAGCTTTTGAGGCCATGTTCACAGACATTTGTTGATGGTGACTCATCCGCTGCACAAATTCTTGGTCAAAATTTGGGGAATTTTCCAAAGATTCTAAACTCATCATTCCACCCATTCCCTGACCCATTCCCTGACCCATTCCCTGACCCATTCCCATACAATTCATTGTATTAGCGGGAACTTCTGAGCCATACAACTGTTTATACAAAGCTTGTAATTGTTCAATTTCCTGGGTTTGGTCGATTTTTATCTGGGTTGCCAATGCTTTGATTTGGGGATTTTTTGCTTTCTGAATCGCTAAATCTGCCATTTTCAGCGTTTTTTGGTCGTGGTGAATCATCATAGTGATAAAACGCTGATCACCCATCTGCTGGCGCATAGTATTAGTCATACCAGCAGGTGTAGATGGTGAGTGTTCGTGTTCTTGGGCTTGTACGCTATTGGTTAGAGATAAAGCGACTAGTAAACCTAAAATACCAAAATTGACTGATTTGTTAAGCATAGCTTTTGCTCCTTTAACTTCCCAAGGAAGGTTTATGGCATTTCTGCCAAAAATCAGCAATTTTTATGCCTATGTCACTAATTTTTGGCCGAGAGTCCTGTTACATTCATTCTAAACCTTCCACTCTAATCTATGAGAAAGTCGAGAAGAGCTTTACAATTCTTGAAATATCAAGATATAGGAATTTCAATGATAAACTCTGAACCACCTTCATGACATTTTTGATAAATCAGACTACCTTTGTGAATACCAGTGATGATTTGGTAGCTAGTAAATAAACCTAATCCTACCCCTTTTTTAACTGATTTAGTAGTAAAAAATGGCTCAAATATATGAGCCTTATCCTCTTCATGAATACCTATGCCATTGTCTTTAATACTGATTCTGATTTTATTTTCTACCCCAGTTCTGGAATTGATGCCAATTGTCGGTTTAAATGAACTATCAATATTTAAATTTAGTTTTAATTCAAGTGCCTCAATAGCATTTTGTAAAATATTTAATAGGGCTTGATTAAATAAATTTTCATATCCCCTAACTTCTGGAATATCTTCAAATTCTTTAAAAATTGCTATATTAACTGAACTCTTTAAGCCCATTTGATTGCTTATTGTCATGATCATGTTATCAATATTTTCATTAATATTGAAAGATTTGATACCTGACTGATCAAGACGAGAGAAAATATGCAAAGCTTGAATAACTGAACGAATTCTTTCTGCTCCTGTGTAGATGGAATCAAGAATTTTGACAAAATCTGCATCAATAAAATCCAATTCAATTTCATCTATAAAACTTATAATTTCTGGAGTTGCATCTGGAAATTCTTGTCGATAAAGATTAATTAAACTAATCAGCTTTTGACGATATTCAGATGCAGGACTAATATTACCAAGAATAAAACTCAGCGGGTTATTAATTTCATGAGAAATGCCGGACATAATTCGATTTGCGTTAACTAGCTTTTCTTTTTGGATTAGTTCAGTCTGAGTATTTTGTAAGTCTAAAAGAGTATTTTGTAGCTGTTTATTACGATTTTCTAACTCTTGCTGGAGGTGTTTAATTTTTAACTGAGTCTGAATTCTTGCCAAAACTTCATCTAAATAAAATGGTTTAGTAATGTAGTCAATACCTCCAACTTGGAATGCTTTAACTTTATCGGTAACATCATTAACAGCACTCAAAAAAATAACGGGAATTGAACTTGTTTGGGAATCATTCTTTAAAAATTCGCATACCTCATACCCTCCCATTCCTGGCATATTGATGTCTAAAAGAATCAAGTCGGGGGCAAGTGTTTTGACAGCCATTAATGCAGCCTGTCCGTTGATTGCTTTACGAACTTGATAATTATGTTTGGATAAAAAATCAGATAAAAACTTAATATTTTCTAGCTTATCATCGACAATCAGAATATCGGCCAGAATCGCTTTATCTTGTGTGATCATGTCATTTTTATTGTTTGTGAATTAATTGCTTGAGGATTTATTTAAATCTATTGAGCTAGGAATTTTTCTGATAAAACAGGTAAGTTCTTCTAGCTTTGCATTCAGATCACAAATTGTTTGTTGAGCTTGAATAATAGTCAACTGATTTTGAACCCTTGCCAATACCTCTTCTATCATAAATGGCTTAGTAATATAATCTACACCACCTACTTGAAAAGCCTGTATCCTATCATTAACATCATCTGCTGCACTTAAAAAAATGATAGGAATATGAGTAGTTTTTGGGTTGGATTTTAGTTGTTGACAAACTTCATATCCACTCAGATCAGGCATTCTGATATCCAGTAAAATTAGACTTGGTGGAGATGCAGCAACAGTAGTTAAAGCCATTCCCCCACTAATTGCTTTGCGGGTCTGATATCCATGACGCTCTAAAATGCTAGAGAGGAGACGAATATTTTCGAGAACATCATCAACAATGAGAATGTTAGTCAGGCTGGTTGATGGTGAAAGTTGATTGTCTTGGCTTTTACTGCACATAATTTTCTTTTAAATGAGGAAACAGGAAAAAATCAATTCACAATATTATCTCCGGTAGGCTATGCCAGCAAAAATCATAAATCAAAAACGTAAGTATTCAGCTATAGCAATCGTTTATATCCAGATCCCCGACTTCACCAGATCAATTTATCATTTATGAACACAACCAATAAAAGAAGTCGGGGATCTTATGGCCTTAGCTGAATTTTTACTCAAAAACTTCTGTCACCTTCTTATTTTACTTGAGTCAGTCTCATCAATTGATCAAACTGATAAGTTTCAATCAATCTGCTTAAAGCTGTTATCAATGAAGTATGTTCAGGTGGAATTTGATTAATGAGGTTGATACATCTGCTATCGTTACCTTGGGCAGCAGCAAAATATAATTGGGCAATCCATTCCTCTGACATAATCGCTAAAGATACAGTATTAAGCATAAATTCCGGTTGCTGATTTAGTGTATTGGTGGTATTTGCACTTTCGGAAGTTGATTCATGCAGATATTGAATTTGCAGATGCTGGGATAGAGTTGCTAAAATTTCTTCCCGACGGAATGGTTTGCTAACAAAATCATCACAGCCAGCAGTTAGAGTATCCTGTCGCTGTTCAATAAAGGCACTTGCGGTCAGAGCGATGATTTTTGTGGGTTTGGCTTTTTGTCTAGGCTGAAATTCTTTTTCCCGACTGCGAATTTGTCGAGTAGCGGCATAACCATCAAGGATGGGCATCTGCATATCCATAAAAATTAGATGAGGTTGCCATTGTTGCCAGAGAGCGATCGCAACTTGTCCATTTTCAGCTTCTCGCACTTCCAAACCCAGGTTTTTCAGGACTTGGCTCAGTAGCAATCGGTTGGTAGCATTATCTTCAGCAATCAAAATCCGATAGTTCTGACCCGATGCAATGCCAACTACATGATCAAAGGTAATTGAGTTATCACTGGGGGTTGCTTGAACTAAACCAGCCTGAATGTTAAACCGAAAACAACTGCCTTGATCTAGTTTACTACTGACAGTGATTTTACCACCCATCAATTCTACAAATTTCTGACTAATTCGTAGCCCTAAACCTGTACCTTCTTTAGATTTCTGTCCGGCTTGTGCTTGTTGAAATGCCTGAAATAAATTACCAAGTTCTTCTGGGGCAATGCCAGTACCTGTGTCTTCCACCTCAAAGCAAAGATAGGGTGAGGATTGGGGAGATAGGGATAATAAGCTTTTAACTTCTGCCTCCTTTCTGATTCGTAGTTTTATACTCCCTTGCTCAGTAAATTTAATGGCATTACCTAGCAGATTGATTAAGACCTGACGCAGTTTATTTTCATCGGTTTTGATGTACTGAGGTACTGAAGGATGAACATCAAAACTCATTTGTAAACCCTTTGATTGTGCTTTTAGTTGCAACATAGCCAACAAACTAGAGAGCAACTTGTGTAAATCCAACTCTGTTGCGTAGAGTGTAATTCTTCCCGCTTCAATTTTAGACATCTCCAGCACATCATTAATTAGTGCTAACAGATGTTCACCACTGTTATTAATGATTTCCACATACCGTTGATGGTCAATACTTAAGGATTGATCTTGCTGCATCAACTGAGTAAAGCCAAGAATGGCGTTAAGGGGAGTGCGTAGTTCATGACTCATATTCGCCAAAAACTCACTTTTTGCTCGGTTAGCCTTATCTGCGGCTTCTTTGGCTACTTTTAGTTCCTCTGCCTGTTGTTGGGTTTGGGCAAATAGTTCTGCTTGTTGTACAGCCACCCCCAGCTGATTACCTATTTGGGTAACAATTCCTATTTCTGCATCTTGCCATTGTCGAGGATGGCTATTTTGATAAACTGCTAATAAACCCCAAATTTCCTGTCTACAGAAAATGGGGGTGATGATGTAAGCCCGTGCTTGTAATTCTTCGAGAAGATCAAGATAGCAGGAATCAAATCCAGCTGTGTAAATGTCATGAATACAACAATAGCTGTTTTTTTGGCCTAATCTGCCACCTTTGTTGTCCTGTAAATATGTATCACGGCTCAATACTTCTATACTACTTAGTTTAGTAGTTACACAGTTGGGTTGATCTACAGCTGTCTGGGTAAGTTTGGGATCTTTTGCCCGTGCTGGTAGCATCATATTCCAATTCTCACTGACAGACTCAGATACTAATTCCCCACTCCAGTCTGCTTGGAAGCGGTAAATTAGGACGCGATCGCATCCTACAGCTTGCCGTAATTCAGTAGTAGTGACATTAAAAATAGATTCTAGATTTAGGGTTTGCCGCATTCGTAAAATTATGCCGTTGATGGCTTTTTCACGTTCTGCCATCACCCGCATAGAAGCTTCCGCAGCAATACGTTCCCTAATTTCACTTTCTAGAGCATTATTAGTAGATATAAGTTCAGCTGTGCGTCCTTGAACCCGTAATTCCAGATCCTCATAAGCTTGGTTCTTTTCTTCTTCTGCCCATTTACGTTGGAGTTCGGCAGCAGCCCTAGCGGCAAAAACACTCAGAAGTGCCTTGGTACGATCATCGGTGAGGAAAGGTTTAACATCAATAATACAAAGATTACCAATCATCTGCCGATCCATATTTAGCAAGGGTACACCTACATAGCTTTGTGCGCCCATTTCTTTAAGTAAAGGAGCATCAGGAAACAAATCCTGTAAATTATTGGCATAAGAACGCAGTAATTTATCCTCAACTATGATTTGACAAGGAGTACCAGCTAATTGATATTCAATGTTTTCTACTAAATCAGCAACAGACCAGAGGGCAAGAGTTCGCAGTGCTGACAGAGAATTATCCACCGTTTCTGATACCATCACATAAGCTACATCTAAGGCTGTGGCTAGGTTCTGTACTAAAGCGGGAAAAAAATCGTCACCAGTTACAGAAGCAGTTCCAGTCACAATCATGCGGAGGGTTTCTTCGGTGCGTTGTCTTTCTGCTACTTGTTTTTCTAATTCCTGGTTGATGACTTGTAGCTGTTCTGGTGTTTGCAATGACAAAAATTGCGGTAGCAGTTCTACTAATTGTAAAGCGGTATAGCAAGAAACTATGGCAGTCAAGGCACGTTCAATCCCAGAAATCCAGTAGTCTGGATGCCACAATGTCCATATATCGAGGAGATGTCCCGTACCGCACAGGACAATAAATGCACCAAATAAAACAAAAATTTTGGAGAAGGGAATATCACCCCGCTGGCTGACAAAATAGATCAGCATTGTGGGGATGGAAAAATAGGCGATCGCAATTAAGGCATCACTAACTAAATGTAATCCTACTAATGGAGTTTGCCAAAGGTAGCAATGTCCGTGGGGCATATAGTAATTAGACGCTAATATATTTTGAAATAAAGCTAATATTGATTTCATAGTTTAAATTTAATGTTTGTAACGCAGCGAATATAAGTATTAACAGGACTCAGGAAGATTAATTTTGAACATTCAACTTTTAACTTATACCAATTCTGTATAAAGATGCGCCAAATTTATCAGGGTTTTAACCGCAGAGGCGCAGAGGTCGCAGAGGAGGAAAATACAAGTCACAAAATTAAGCGCAGCCTCATAAAGAAATGGTATTAGCTGGGAAAAAAATTAAATGGTAAAATAGCTTTTTATCTGATTGTGTGTGAATTTACATAATGACTTATTGTAACAATAGTAATTCCAGAAACGTATAAAAAATAATACTTATACCATTTTCCCAATAGCCTGATACAAATCATTGGTTTTGAACTGTTACCTATTTGTATCAACTCTCAAGTAAAACGGTATAAGCCCAGATTTGGTGTTAGGATTCGGTTTTTTGTACGGATTCGATGAGCGATCGCACTTGTTCTGTTCCTTCTGAGGGTTCAAAGAAAAGGGGAAATTTACCCCGGACAAGCATTCTCAAACCTAGAGGTGCAAGACTGAGTAAACCTTTTAAATCACGGAAATAGTTACCAACTACTTGGATACCAAATTGACGCTCATCAATCCAACCACCCGTTTTTACTAACTCTATCAATACTTTGCGGTGACGAATTGAACGGCTGTCACTTGCTTGTTTGCGGTCAAGAATTTCTTGTTTAATTTTGGTGATTTGTTCTAATGGTGCAACCTCCATTGGACAAACGGAGTCGCAGTAAAAACAGCGAGTACAACCCCAAACTCCTTGAGTTCCGGCGTTATATTTTTCTAAACGATTTTCGGTGTTGCTATCGCGGGAATCTGCTGTCATGCGATATGCTTTGGCGAGAGCATGGGGACCCACAAATTCTGGATTCACTTCACGAGCATTGCATTCTGAATAACAAGCACCGCACATAATACAGTTACCAGTTTGATCCAAAAGCGATCGCTCTTGTGGTGTTTGCAGAAATTCTTTTTCTGGTACTTGTCGCGCTGCTGTACTTACATAAGGTGTAACTGCTTCTAAATTGTCCCAAAAACTGCTCATATCCACGACCAAATCCTTAATCACGGGCATATTACCCAAAGGAGCGATCGTAATTTCGTGAATAGGATGATGATGGTTTTTCGGTGATGAAATTTTTTGTAGTCTAGCCAGTTCACTACCCACATTTTCCTTGCAAGCTAAAGCTGAACGGCCATTAATTCTCATAGCACAGCTGCCACAAATGGTATTGCGGCAATTTTTGCGAAATGCTAAAGTTCCATCTTGTTCCCACTTAATCCGATTCAGGCAATCAAGGATTGTATTACCTGGTTCTACCTGCAAAGGATAAGTTTGTACGATAGGGGCAGAGTTTGGCTGCTGGCGAATAATCTTAAAAATAACTTCCATATATTACCAACCCAATTCTTAAAATTGCCTTACCTTCCACAAAAATCATACAGCAGCTGAACTCAACTAAAGGCTGAAAGCTGAACTAAGGCATTTTTCAGCCCTACAGCGATGGAAGTTAATTTTGAAAATATTTTGGGGTTTTCCCTGACAATCAGGGAGACATCTACTCTTAACTACTTTATCCTCTACACTTGACACTTCTTTAGTCAAGTCATATTTGTAAACAGTCTTCAAGCAATAGCGAAGTAAAAATTTTTCAAATATATAGAAGTGTTAAAGCGGCAGATAATTATTTGGTTGTGGCTATCAAGCAGGGGATATATGTGGTAAATTGATTCTTCCCCCAGACAGAAGTAGAGAGTAATCTGAGAGATTTTCCCTGATACTAATAAACTGGGCGAAAAATCCCTACTGCTTTTTGTCTCATCTCCATCAAGAAAACCAGGATTTAAGTCACTCACTCACAACGGCTGACCTAAATTATATAAATTTTTATAAAACCTTTGACTCTCTACTCATCAGAGCATACAGCCAGCAGAAAATCTCTACTGCTTTTTCTTGCTACAAACTCCAGTGATGTGAAAAAAAATTAATTTGTAAGTTGTATTTTAAATTAAACAAATATTTTGCTATTATTATTCCATGATAGTATTTAATAGAAAATTACGAACTCACAAAACCAGTACCAAACGCATTACAAGTGCGGCTGCTACTGCTTTGTTTATTCGTAATGTAGAGACATAAAGTTTCTTGTCTCTATTGGCTGGACAAAAGGGTGTATGTCTGTAAGACCATAAGCAAATACTATGCTTTCCTAAGCTGAAGATGACAAGTGGGTACAAACCTACAACTCAAGAGCAAAAAAGGCAAGCACTGAAAGTGAAAAACCTGCAATTTATTGTATCTACGACTTTTTTGGAGTAGAACTCGCCTGATTTGTAAAGGTGGCTGAAAATTCCACCGTTACAGTAGCGCCAAAAAATAAAATACTTTTATTTCTAATGGCGAATGATGGTTAAAAGTGCTGTAAAATCACATTCAATAAATATCTGTGACAACCATGACCTCTAAAATTAATGTGGATCACCATATATAGAGGTACTTGGGCTGATCATATCAGCAGGAATTCACACATCACCCTAAATTTTTCAGTAGCTCTGTAACTTGGCTAAGAAGCCAAATAAAAATAATCAGGCTACTTTGATGATCCGCTTGGAGAAATTAAGGAATTTTTGAAAATAATGACTGAAACTGCAACCGCCCCATTAACTGGAAAAACACTCCTGGCTAAAGTAAAAGAGCTTTCTAATTTACCACGCCGAGAAAGAGCAAAACAGTGCGGCTATTACACCGTTACTAAGAATAATCAGGTACGTGTCAATCTAACTGATTTTTATGATGCTTTACTGTCAGCTAGAGGTATTCCTCTCAGTCCAGAAGCACCCAAAGATGGTCGTGGACGCGAACCGACATATCGGGTAAGTGTTCATCAAAATCGTCAAATTGTCATCGGTGCTACCTACACCAAAGCCATGGGTTTAAAGCCTGGTGACGAGTTTGAAATTCGGTTAGGTTACAAGCATATTCACTTGATTCAACTTGGTGAAAGTGATAAAAAATTAACTTCACAAGATATAGAATCCGATGATGCGGATTTGGAGAATGAAGACGAGGAATAAATTTCTCTCAGAGTAGGGATCAGTTGTAGGTAAATTTTTGCTTACTTGTCCCTACTGCTACAAATTAAATAGTATTTGTGGTCTAAGAATTTCTTTACACAACAAAATACGATTTGACATTTTGTATGAGTCACAAATTCTAGTAGAGTTTTGAATAATAAGCAAAAACTCTATTAGGGTCAGAAGTCTGTCGTGATTTTTTTGTCTGTTTTCTTATCACTTGTAGAGCCATCAATCAATACATTACTGGCGTTGCTCAAAAATGCGTCGGTAATGTTTGTTGTCATGGCTTTTTTCATTGCTTGGGTAGTGTGTTGGTTGCCATTAGCAGCGATATCCGCTTTCAAGCTTAATTTGCAAATTAACAAACCTTTACAACCAGAGCAAAAAATACCTTTATTGGTATCTCTCTATTTATTAGCGCCTCTAATTCTGTGGGGAATGAATTGGTTAGGACTGGGATCTTTTGCTGATTATGGTTTGGTGGGGAATATTTCAATTTTGGGTTCTTTGCTGCTGGGTTTAGCTTTGGGTGTGCTAGGAATAGCGGTGTTATTTTTATGTCAATTTTGGCTAGGTTGGTGCTATGTAGAACAATCAAAGCTCAAATTAATCCCAGGAATTTTGCTACCAATTTCTTTGGTGGCTTTGTTTGTCGGGGGGATAGAAGAATTAGTTTTTCGGGGTTTTCTCTTGACAACACTAGAGAAAGATTACTCAATTTGGTTAGCAGCTATTATTTCTAGTTTGATTTTTGCTTTACTACATTTGGTTTGGGAACAACAAGAAACAGCGCCGCAACTACCTGGGTTATGGCTGATGGCAATGGTTTTAGTCGTAGCGAGGTTGGTTGATGGTAATCATTTAGGTATAGCTTGGGGACTTCATGCGGGTTGGGTATGGGCGATCGCTACCATAGATACAGGCGAACTCATTACCTACACGGGGAAAGTCTCAGAATGGGTTACAGGTAAAAACAAAAAACCCCTAGCTGGTTTAGCTGGGGTTGTTTGCGTTTGCTTGACAGGAGTAATTCTCTGGTGTTTTTTTGGTTTATAACTATTTCTTTCTAAGGTGCTTAGGACATCAACACTTCTAGATTAAATCTAGAAGATCCCAAAAGATTTTTCAAACAGTCCCCAGTCACCTGCTATATCTAACCACCAAAACCAGGGATTAACCGCTTGAGGGCGCGACCTGCGACATCACCATATCGCAATTCACCACAGAGAATTTTACCCATGATTTGAGCGCCAGAGGGACGTTTCACACCGACTTTATAACCAATACCGGGGAAACGATAAAATGCTCCGGCTAATTTTTGCGCCCAAGCCATTTCTGATCCCCATTGTTCATTAATGGCATCACTGTAATTTGCGAGGGCGTTAAGATCACCACTAAGCGCCTCATTAATGAATTGTGCTGCTAGGACACCGCTAAAAATTGAGGGACGAATTCCTTCTGCGGTAAAAGGATCAACAACACAAGCGGCTTCACCAGCTAAAACAGCATTTTGGGTGTGCAGTTTTTGATTACCATCCCAAATACACAGAGGATGACCGTACTGCTTGCTATTTGTGACATCTACATTAAAAGATTTGGCGTATTCATCTAAAATTTTCTTAAAGTCTTGAGGTTCGCCACCAATAAAAGTTCCGACTCCGATAGAGTAACTGTCAGCTTTGGGGAAGTTCCAGATATAGCCGTTTTTGACTAAGCCAAATTCAAAGTGAATTGTTGATTTCTTCTCCACATTTGCAGGAATTTCTGCTTCTAATGCTCCTGCTAGGCGGCGTTTACGTTCTTTAAAGCCTAGCCATTTTGCCATAGAACCTTTTGCACCATCAGCCCCAATTAAGTACCGACCTGTAACTGGACCATTAGCTGTGTTGACTTGCCAATGATCATTTTTAAACTCAATACCTGAGACTTCCGTCTGATCGCGTAATTCAGCCCCTTGGCTTTGAGCTTGCTGAACTAGAAAATGGTCGAAAACATCTCGTCGCACCATCCACACTGGTTCTTTGGTGGCGATTTTCGCTTCTACAGGATCACCTAATTTCCAAGTAAAGCGGATGGAGTCAGCTTTGACAGAAATCGCAGGGCTAAAGTCAAAGTCGAACCATTGAGCGATCGCTGGTGACACACCACCACCACAAGGTTTATATCTGGGCAGGGATTCTTTTTCCAAAACTAATACTGAGCGTCCCCGTTTGGCTAAATGATATGCTGCTGTTCCACCCGCTGGACCAGCACCGACGATGATGCAGTCGTACATAATTGCTGAATTTTTGCTTTTATTTTAATTAGTTGATTTTCCAGTATATATAAGGGTTTCCGATTTTTTGTAAAGTTTCAATAAATATAGGGACTGGGGATTGGGGATTGGGGATTGGGGATTGGGGATTGGGGATTGGGGATTGGGGATTGGGGACTGGGGACTGGGGATGCAGGGAGCAGGGAGCAGGGAGCAGGGAACAGGGAACAGGGAACAGGGAACAGGGGAAGATGCAGGGGAGCAGGGGAGAAAAACTTTATATCTAATCCCTAATCCCCAATCCCTAACTTAGACGGTTGAGATGTCTTTTTCTTTTTCCGTCAATAAGTGATCAATTTTTTCTGTGTATTTGTTGGTCAGTTTTTGGAGTTGATCTTGCTGATCTCGAGATTCATCTTCAGAAACTTCCGCAGCTTTTTCTTGTTTGCGAATTGAATCGAGGGCATCACGACGGATATTACGAATACCAACTCTACCTTCTTCGGCGTACTTAGCCGCAAGTTTGACAAATTCTTTACGGCGATCGCTTGTCAAAGGCGGAATATTCAAACGAATTACAGAACCATCATTACTGGGGGTTAAACCCACATCTGACAAAGAGATGGCTTTTTCAACTATATTCAAACTGCTCTTATCATAGGGCTGAATGAGGATAGTTGAGGCATCGGGGGTGCTAATATTTGCCAGTGATTTCAACGGTGTAGGTGTACCGTAATATTCAACCTGTACCTTGTCTAGTAAACTCGCATTGGCGCGACCAGTGCGAATGGTGTTAAAAGCTCGTTGAGTAGCCTCAACGGTACTTTGCATTTTAGTTTCAGCTTCAGCTAATTTCACAAGAACCTCCCACAAGGGTGCCAATAGATTCTCCCATTACTGCACGGTGGATATTTCCTCGCACCGTTAAGTCAAATACGAGAATGGGAATATTATTTTCTTTACATAAGGCAATTGCGGTACTATCCATGACTCGCAAATCTTGAGCCAAAACGTGGGCGTAGGTGAGGGTTTTGTAACGTTTGGCATCAGGATAAATTTCGGGGTCAGCATCGTAGATTCCGTCTACTTTGGTGGCTTTAAAAATCACTTCCGCTTCTATTTCTGCTGCTCTTAAAGCGGCAGTGGTATCTGTGGTAAAGAAGGGATTTCCCGAACCTGCACCAAAAATTACCACCCGTCCTTTTTCTAGATGACGGATGGCACGACGACGAATATAAGGTTCTGCTACTTCTTGCATTGCGATCGCTGTTTGTACCCGCGTCTGTATCCCTAGTCGTTCTAGCGAGTCTTGTAGCGTCATGGCATTCATTACCGTGGCAATCATTCCTATGTAGTCAGCGGTTGCCCTGTCCATTCCCGATGATGCCGCTTTAACGCCTCTAAAGATGTTACCACCACCAACTACGATAGCGACTTGAACGCCTGTGGCTACAACCTCTCCCAACTCTTCGGCTATTCCCTTGACTACTTCTGGATCAATGCCATAGCCCATGTTGCCCATCAAGGCTTCACCGCTCAGTTTAAGTAAAACCCGTCGGTAATTCGTTCCCATGAAGTTACACTTTATCAAATAAGTTGCAATTGCCTCCAATTTAAGATAGCAGTACAGAGACAATCTGTGTCTAGTTCTTAGTTTATTTTCGCCATACTAATGGTGTACCAAGCTGTTGTGTTTGCGCTGGCTGAATTTCTTGACCCGCAAGTAAACAGGCGATCGCATTTCTTAAATAATCTACCCCGGTTGCTGATGGATCTTGGGGATGATCATCAATTTGACCTTTGTAACGCAAGATTCCACTTTGATCAATTAAAAAAGCCGTAGGTGTACTGGTAATACCAAAGGTACGCGTAACATCTTGTGTTGTGTCCCATAGGTAGGGAAAATTTAATTCACGACGCTGGGCAAAAATTTTCATATTCTCAAACTTTAACCCAGAGTCCATGTCTTCTCCAGAGTTAAAATTATCACTATTTAATCCAATGAGCGTGAAACCTCTAGGGAAAAACTCTGTTTGAATACTTTTCAGCCTGTCTAAATAGTTCTCTACGTAAATACATTTATCCCATATAGAAATTACACATACTGAGCAGAAATTCTCTAGATAACGGCTGAGATGGTGTACGCGCTCATCAATTCCTGGCAACTCAAAATCTGGAGCATAACTTCCGATAGGAGTACCAATTGTATCGAGTATATTCATTTTCTCTTGCCCGAAAGAACTAGGAACAAAAACTTGTTCAAAGTAAGCGTTAGTTTCCAGATGTAAAACTAAGCCTCAGCATTTGTTTTATATCCAATTAATTTTATATACTAACTGAGTTGGCGTAAATTGTAAAACTACCGAATCTATTCATGGTGTAACTTTAAGCATCCATAGGAATTTTTAGTCATTTCCAAAAAATCGGAATTAGTGCTATTAAATGACAAATCTATCCGTCTTTCTACATTTTCCTGCTTGCCGCTGATAGCGAAGTCAGACGAAAGCCATACTCTAGAATTCCTCCACTCCTTGTTGGTTGAGGGTTAAGAGACTGTAAGTTTAGGCTTAATTTTACAAAAATTCATAATTCCAATTTAAACTTATAAACAAGACATATTAATAACTCAACCCATGCTCGATCATGGTACATAAATTTTCATGAACACTTATCCAAATGTATTTAACCCTAGTAAAACTTGGCTTTGGCAAGGCTTCCCCATCTCTTATCAAACCCAAGGCACTAATGGGCCTGCTGTAATTTTAGTGCATGGTTTTGGTGCATCCTGGTGGCATTGGCGCAAAAATATCCCAGTTTTAGCAGAAAATTATCGTGTTTATGCCATTGATTTAATCGGTTTTGGTGGTTCAGCTAAACCTCAACCTGGAGAAAAAATCACTTATACATTAGAAACTTGGGGACAGCAAGTAGCAGATTTTTGTCGGGAAGTAGTAGGAGAACCGGCGTTTTTAGTAGGTAATTCTATTGGCTGTATTGTAGCAATGCAAGCTGCTGTGAGTAACCCAGACATAGCTTTAGGAACGGCCTTACTTAACTGCTCACTTAGATTGTTACACGATCGCAAACGGCTAAGTTTACCTTGGACAAAACGCGTTGGAGCGCCGATTTTACAAAAGCTTTTATCAATTCCAGCAGTGGGTGACTTCTTTTTCAATCAACTAGCTAAACCGAAAACAGTCAAAAAGATTCTTTTACAAGCTTATGGTAACGGAGACACGGTGACAGATGAGTTAGTAGATATTTTGATGACACCGGCAAAAGATGCTGGTGCTGCTGCTGTATTTTTGGCTTTTACTGCTTATTCTAGTGGACCCTTACCAGAAGACCTTTTACCTGTGCTACCTTGTCCAGCAATTATTTTATGGGGAACGGCTGACCCTTGGGAACCGATTGATTTGGGTAGAGAGTTAGCCAATTTTCCCCAAGTCCAAAAATTCATTCTTTTAGAAGGAGTGGGACATTGCCCTCAAGACGAAGCACCTGAATTAGTGAATTCAATTTTACAGGATTGGATGAGTGAACAGCCTCCATCTATACCCCTATCTTAAGTGTTTAACCGAGTTAAATTGCTTACCAGCCACCATGTCCATACTTACCATGTCCATACTTACCATGTCCATACTTACCATGTCCGTAGCCACCATGTCCATACTTACCATGTCCGTAGCCACCATGTCCGTAGCCACCATGTCCGTAGCCATATCCGCCGGATAGAAGTTGCTGTTCTTCTATCGATAATTCCACAAATAAATCAGATGAGATATTTTGATTTGACATATTGTTAGCCTCGATTTAAAACGTGGATACTGCACATATCTGGGCAAAAAAAATGTGTAATGTTTATGTTTCGTATTTTATAAACATCTCAGCTAGATATTTATTCTCCTGAAGTTATAAATGATAAAACTAAAAGTATGACTTTTGGCTGATACTGATGATACTGAATTATAGCTATTTGCAAAAATGAAGCCCATTTTAAAACATTTTGAAATTTTAACTATAGATTATAGATACAGAAAAGAATTCTATTTATTTAGGTCAAGTTTTTTATCAAAAAGTAGATAAAAAAAATTAAAAAAGCTCATGGTATAGGCTTTTTTAATTTTGAATTGGTTGTTTATTTCGGACAAGTTATACTAGATAGTTGGGGAATGATTAACATCATAAATCAGGGAGGAGACAAAAAACGGGCTGTGCTTCCTCCCTAAGTAGGACTGTATTAGTAGCCGCCACCATAGCCGCCACCGTAGCCGCCATCATAGCCACCACCGTAGCCGCCATCATAGCCACCATCATAGCCGCCATCATAGCCGCCACCTTTTTTCTTACCCTTACCGCCTACTATGATTATAGGCTTATTCATAACCCTCACATTTATGCCACCTCTTCTTCCTTTTTTACCCCAGGGCTTATAAGGATAAGGATAAGGATATAGACCAGGGAAATATTGTCCACCAGATAAATTTTCCTGTTCTTGTGTGGATAATTCCACAAATAAATCTAAATCAGATGCAATATTTTGATTTGACATGATTGTTAGCCTCAATTAGTGTTGTAAACTCTTATTCTTGTTATACCCATTGTCTCTAATGAATTTCATGACTCTTTGGTTGTATTTTGATATTTAAAAAATCTAACTTTTGGTTTTTATTAATTAGTAATTAATTGAAATATTTGGTTAATAATTTAGTTAAACTATCGAGGTGATTTTCTGTAAATTTTGGAAAAAATTGAAGAGAAAAATTAGATATAACCTTTAGAGGTTTCTTCTTTTTAAAAATATTTGTTATTTTCTCAAAAGAAGACAAGGCATTTACTAGAGATTTGAATTAAATCAAACTCTATTTTTACAGAATGAAGATATCTAAATTTTCTCCTCAAAGAACCTCTTTGAGTTTTGAAAATCACAAACTATCTAAAAATAGCTAATTTGTGAATTTTACTTGCTTGCTATTAGTGCTATTAGTTACCATAGTTGTTATACTCACTGTAGGGTGTGTATTCACAGCATTCGCGAGGTTTATAGCAAGGTGAATAATCACTATATCCACCACCGGATATAAATTCCTGTTCTTCTGTGCTTAATTCCACTAAATTAAATTGACTGATTTGGTTTGACATAATTAGTAACCTCGTTAACTTTAATTAATTAGATGCCGTAACACCTATGGCTTTATTATTAATACTTTTTTGAGATTTTCAATTATTCTGGAGTTAGATTAAAACTAGTGAAAAAGATACTTCCTTTGGCTTAAAGAATTATTCATAAATACAATCAATCAATTAAATAAATAAATATTTTCAGGACTAATGCACAAGTCACAAAAAATAATCACATAAGAAGCGGAGAATAATAAAAAAAAAGAAGAAAATTATGATTTTTATTGGCAATAAACATTACATTTGTGTATTGAAATATATGGGTGATACAAAATATTCTGACTAGGAAAATGCTCTACGGAGCATTGTAGATAATAAATTACTCCAATCATTAGCACCTGAAGTAATTTTTGGTAAAGTAAATGTCATAGAAGAGCCTAATGTGAATTGAGACAAGCTATATTTAGTAGTTTGCGAAGTATAGTCACTTCCTAAATTAAATTTAGTATCTGCTTCAGTTTCAATGTTAGTATTCTGCAAGAAAAAATTGGCTTGTACAGGAATATTGTGATTTTGTCCAGCGATAATAATTTCTTGCTCTGCTTCAGATAAAGTGCTGAACAATTCTTGATGGTGGGAGAGAAAGTTTTCAGACATGGAATTTACACCTCATACTAGAGAACTATTTAGATAGTTAAAAACTGTAAATGTTCACCTGGTTGAGAAAGAAAATTTTCTAAGCTACCTTGGAGTGTGACTTGACCTTTATCTATAAGTACAATCCAATCAGCACGATTGATGACACTGGGACGATGAGTAATTAAAATTGTAGTTTTATCTTTTCTAGATTCTAATAATCGATCTAGAACATGACATTCACTAACGGGATCGAGTCCAGCCGTGGCTTCATCTAAGATTAAAATAGGTGGATTGTTGAGTATTCCACGGGCGATCGCCAATCTTTGTCTTTGTCCACCAGAAAGATTTGCACCAAATTCTCCTAACACAGTTTGATACTTATTAGGTAGTTGACTAATAAAACCATCTGCATCAGCAATTTCGCAAACTTTCACAATTTCTTCAAAATCAATAGAAGGTGATCCTAAGCGAAAATTTTCCAAAATTGAACGACTCCAAAAATGTGGTTCTTGAGGGACATAAACCACTTGTTGTCGTAAACAATCAAGTGCAAGATCATGGATATTCAAAAACCCAATGCGGATATTACCAGAACTTGGCTCATATAAACCTGCTATCAGTTTGGCTAAGGTACTTTTGCCACAACCCGATTTACCAATTAAAGCAATCACCTTTCCACCGGGAAGTTTTAGAGAAAAATCCTCTAACAAATCAACTCTTCCTGCATGATGAAATGTGAGATGAGAAAAACGAATATCCGCATTATCGGAAATTTGTGCAATGGGCTTTTGACTACCTCCAACTACTTCTGGTGTGGCATCAATAACTTCTAGCAAACGAGAGATTGCAGTTTGAGAACGGAAATATTCATCTACTAATCCCACCAACAAACCAATTAAAGCTAAAACATTTACTTGTAAGGCATTAAAAGCCAGCATTTGACCAATAGTTAATTGATTATTAATTACTAACATACTGCCTATTCCCAGTAAGATTACTCCACCAAGAGTAGAAAGAAGTTTAGAAACAGTACCGTTAATAATGCCTATTTGAATTGTGCTGAAAGTCAGATTAGCCAGACGACCAAAACGGCTTTGAAATTCATCCCAAAATTGAGGAGCAGCATTAGTAGTTTTAATAACCTGAGCGCCTTTAAAAGTTTCGACTAATACACCTTGATTTTCTGCACCTAAAACTAAGAGACTGCGGGTTTTTTGTTGAAGAATAGGTAAAAATGGCAGAGTAGATAGAGTCATTAAAGCGCCAAACATAATTACAGCTATTGTTAATTGCCAGCTATAAAATAGCATTAAGCAAAAGGAAATAATAGCAATGAAAATTTGGCTAGGTAAAAGCACTACTATCTGAGAAATCAACTGATTTATTTCATTAATATCACCCAAGCGGCTGGTGATTTCTCCACTACGGCGAGATTCGTAATAATTTAAAGGTAATTGTAGTATTCTCCGCCCAAAATCCAAGACTAAACCTAATTGTAATCGTTGACCAAAATGAGCAATCATCGTAGCTTGTATAACTTGCAAACTACTACTAAATAAAGTCATAACTACAACGGCGGATACGACAACTGTAAGTAATTGAGTATCTCCACGCACTAAAACATCATCAGTTAGTAATTGAATTAAAACCGGACTTCCTAGAGATAAGATACCCAGGATAATATTAATTATTAAAACCTGAGTTAGCAATCCTTTATAGGGTAAGATCCGCATAAAAAAGCGTAACAAACCACCGTGAGGTTCTTCTTGTGGTTGTTGAGAAAAACGCTCTGTATCTGGCTCTAATAAGAGCATTACTCCATTCCAAGCTGATAATAATTCTTCGCGGGTGATATAGCGAATACCTACAGCCGGATCAGCAATAACATAGTTTTTCCCCCGTTGTCCATATAAAACAACCCAGTGATAACCACGCCAATGAATAATTGCTGGTAGTTGGATTTCTGTGATTTTATCTACAATTTCTGGTGCAGCTTTAACGGCTCTAGCATTAAATCCTAAAAAATCAGATCCACGTTTTAAACCTAATAAAGTTGTTCCTAATTGTCCTGTAGCTACGGCCTCTCGGCTTTTATTTATGCTTAAAAAGCGTCCGTAATATTTGCAGATAGAAACTAAACAAGCTGCACCACAATCCTCTTCGCTCGCCTGTAAAATACATTGGTATTTTTTTCGAGGGCTAAATAAGTTAAACATATACAACTTTCAAGAATTTCAGGAATAAATAATCAATAATTGCTTTCTAAATTCAATTACACATCAGTAAGCAATCTGGCTTTTCTAAGAATAAATTTCATGACAGTTTCTTCACGAGAAATAATATCAGTTCGTCCTTGCATTCCTGGTTGTAAATAACATTTATTTTCGCCTTTTCCTACATATAATGTTTCTGGTTCAATAGTTACCTCATAACCATTCATTTGTGGACTATTAGCAGTAGTATTATTTTGTGTTTGTGTAAATGGTAAAACATCGGGAGCAACATTTTTAACAATGCCTTTAAGAGTGCCATAATCTGGATAGGGACAAGCAGAAACTTGCATTTGGACTTTTTGACCTGGTTCTACTTTATTAATTTCTTGAGCAGGTAAATAAGCCTTGATTTGTAAGGGAGCATTGAGGGGAGCAATTTGAGCAATAGCTTCACTGGGTTGCAATACCTGTCCAGGGTTACGAAGTTTTAATTGTAGTAATGTGCCGGTGATAGGTGCGCGAATTATACTCTTATTCAAATCAGTTTTTGTTTGTAGTAAATCTTGACGAGCGCGAATCAGTTGCTTTTGAATTTCTAGACGTTGTTGTAGTAAGTTCTGGAGTTCTTTTTTCAAAGCAGCTAAAGCAGCTTCTCCCCTAGCTTGTTCTTGTTTAATTCTGTGGAATGCAATCATCACCGCTGAGTTGCTAGGATTGATAGCTGTTCTCGCTTTTTCTAGATTTGTTTGAGCAATTGCTAATGCCTGTTTTTTTTCCTCCAAGAGATTTTTAACGTTGTTCTTGGCTTGTTCTAACTTAGCCTGGGCAGATTTCAGGGCTTGTTGTTTTTCTTCCAAATCACTGAGAGCTATTGCACCGGAATTAGCGATAGACTGTAATCTGTTTCTTTGCAATTTAGCTAAATCCAAAGCAGCTTGTGCTTCTTCTATTGTGGTTGTTAATATTTTTTCTTCTTGCAATCGGTCAAGTTGTAATTTCGCAAATTTCAAAGCCACTTTTGTCTGTAGCATTTCTGCATTAGCTTTAATTTTTTGATCGTTAAAATTACGTTGAGTCCCAGCCAATTCAGCCTGTGCAGCTACAACTGTGCGGTGGTTTAAATTTTTCTGTGCCGAAATTTGGGTATTGATTTCACCTAGTTGAGCATCAATTTGTGTTAGTTGTAATTGACCTTGTTGAATACTACTTTCTAGTTGGTTTTTTTGCGTCCGCAGAAGGGAATCATCAACATAAGCAATCGCATCCCCCTGATTTACTATCTGATTATTTTTAACGGCAATTTTTTGTACCTGGCCAGAAATAGCCGACTCAACTAGTCGTAGTTCTCCCACAGGTCTAATAGTCGCAGGAACTTTCACCGTTACTTTGTAAGTAAGTACAGTCGTCAAACTCACACCTACCACAAAGATAATTAGCATTACCCCTGTACCAATGCTAGTCCATTTATGAATTTGGGGCAGAAACTCATTAACTTCAACTAAATGTAAATGTTCAGAACTAGAATTATGAGATATGTTCCAAACATAGTCTTCATGGCGGCGTAATGAATCCACAGTATTGCACCTTTTGGATTGAAACATCAACAAACATGAGGGTTATTTCATATTGCGTTTAACATCTGAATAGTCTAGATAACTCCACATAACTTGATTGCAAATCCCATCCAACAGAAAAAGCACTGTCTTAAGTAATATGTCTTGAGATAGTAGTCAAAAATTTTCACAATGTTCTAATTACAGAAACATAATCAAGTAGTCAATTCTATCATTGTCTAATCTGGTGATTAATCGCAACCATATCTGGACAAATAACCAGGCTATCCAAAGCATCAACATTACCAAATAACCGATAAAAACCAGGATTAGCTCAACCAAAGATCGTGAAAATAAAATATGTTGCTCACGATAGCAAACATCATGGTGAAATTATGAATAATCCTCTATAATCATTAGTGGGGGATGAGAAAAGTAACGGCTGACCATAGCAAAAACTTTTCTTTATATCTCTACGTGAACAACGCTGAGAAAAAACCGAGGAGAACGCTCAAGCTCCCTCAAAGACCTCACTTACGATGAGCGAGTAGTAAGAATCTCCTCTCCCCTCTTCCTTGTTAAAAGTTTAAGAGTCAATTAATCTATTATCTATTTAGTCTTAAATTACTCATTTATAGCCCAATACAGTTTAGTCAACTCGGAAATTATTCTTTGTTAAATTGATTTTTTAAACTAACTATAGAGGCAGAAAGCAGTCAATGAGTTATTGTTCACCTTTTTAAACTCTCTCCAAGCATTGCTAGAGGACTGTTGACTGGCATGGGGCTTTGAGGTAATAGATTGTTAACAAATTCCAAGGGAGCAACTTTAGCAAAATTAGATGACAACATAGATTGTGCGCCACTATTAATATCAGAGAAATCAGTATTAGTTTGATAGACCTTACCCAATGGAGTAGTTCTGGTAGTCTCTGTGGTATTTTCGTTTTTTTTAGCAAAATTGTTATTACTGATTTGAGGTTGATTACCACCAGTTAATAACTCTATTTGTCTATCACATAGCTCAATCAACAATTCTAATTTATTAATTGGATATGACATGATTGTTAGCCTCCCTTAAGTCAATTTTTCAAACTACATAAATCAGATAATTTTCTCAAACCTGCCAAACTTTTTTTTGCCAGTGCTGGTAGTCCAGTGAGAATTGGTGCAGAACCTAAAGCCGGAAATGTAGGCATAGATAGCGCATTTAATCCCAATAAATCTTGTGCTGCTGTATTGACTTCTGAACTTTGACCGGAGGAATTTGTAAAACTGCCATTAGGTCCTGAAGATGTTAACCCTCTCAACATCACCAGTCTGTTCGCAAAATTACTCCCAGATAACTCAAAGTCTACGCCGCCAACAATAATCTCCTGTTGCTGTTCAGGTAAATCTGCACATAAATTGAACATGATGTTGTGATATGACATAATTTTTAGCCAGACTTACTTAACATCCGAAATAAAAGAATCAAGCACGGAGAACCATGGAAAAAGGAATTTATCAGTTTTCCTAAAAAGCTGAAATTGTAACTAATTAGCTAGATATGATCTAACTACCAATGCAGATTCTATTAGGGGTATCAAGAAAAACCAGATAAATTTGGCTTTTTGATTACCCCCAAACACCATTTTCAAGCCTAGATATACGAAACTAACCGCTATCACAGTTGATTTTTTAGTCACCTGCGGGAATCGCTAAAAGGCTTGGCTGATTTAGCCGAATGGTCCTCCAGCCGGACCGAATGGTCCTCCAGCACCACCACCGCCGCCGGGTACAGGTGCGATGGGTTCACCACCACCTACGAGTCCTCCAGCTTGTCCATTGAGAATGGGCGCAGCACCTAACGCACCAACTTCAGGAATCATGGGCGCACCCAATCCTAACAAGTCTTGCGCTGCGGTGTTGACAGCAGAACTTGTACCAATGGAGTTACCAGTGCTACCATTAGGTCCAGAAGCTGTAGTACCCTGCAAATTTGCAAGTCTATTAGCGTAATTACTACCAGCTAATTCAAAGTCAGCACCACCACTAATAAGCTCTTGTTGATCATCAGATAATGCCACACACAAATCGGAAGCATTTATTTGAATTGACATAATTGTTAGCCTCACTTACGGAATTAGGTGAATTACCACCTAACAACCCAACTATAAGCATTCTTGCTCAGTAATTCATAAATCTAGAGATAGAAATCAAATTTTGTAGTTTTACTTCTCAAAGTAGATATAAAATCTTTTAATTTCTACAGATATAGTCATACCGTTAGAGAAGGTATATGGATTATTTGATGTTTTTGAATCTATTTGCCACATCTATCATAAATTCTATCATTTTTTGAGGAGGTAGAACTAATAACAGGCTGAAGAGATAGCAAGATAAACAAGATCAAACTTAGTCATTATTTATTTAATTAAGCACCAGTAGTTGAATTAAGAAAAAAGCTAAAGCTGCACTACCAAGAGGAACGGTAAGATTATCAATGCCCAAAAATGAAAAAGCTTCTAAAACAGTAGCTACTATGGCTACAAATATTGATATTAACCATATTTGCCAGATATTTCCTTGTATTGCCAGGAAAATAAACATACTAATTAGGAAACTAATAAAAGTCATTGTTAAGGAACCTTCCCAACTTTTATTTGAACCAAAAATTTTGTATTGATGTTTACCAAATCTTTGCCCTATTAAAGCTGCTAGTCCATCCCCCCAAGCCATAATTAAAATGCCTAATGCTGCATATTGGGGTTGCTGTAAATACCAAAAACAGGCAACTAAAACTCCGATACTGACAGCATAAAAAAATGTTCCTAAACTTTGGCGGCCGACGCTATTAATTCCTGGCAAAATGGGAAATATATAGGATAATAAAGTAATGATACTGCCGAAAATGGAAGCTGTAATGCCAACGATAGGGGGGATGTTTAGCCACCAAGCCAGTAAAATTACGTTACCTGTGCCAATATGAACTATTTTACGGATAATTTCGGGTTCGCTGTTAGTAAAGCGACTAACTAACCAAGCGATGAGGATGACAAGTAAGACCCAAGCCGCAGCTGTGGAAATTTGCAGCCACAATGGGAGAATGGATTCTAAACTGGGAAATGTAGTCAACAATGATGCAATTGATAATTTTGGGACTTTGATACTACTTTAAGCGATTTGGGGCATGAAAATATTATTGATTTGGTTAATTAAGGGCTATCGCTTGTTCATTTCTCCTCTTTTTCCCCCCACTTGTCGTTTTCAACCGACTTGTTCGATGTATGCTATTCAAGCGATTGAACGTTTTGGGGTTTTCCGTGGTAGTTGGATGGCTATTTGGCGAATTTTGCGCTGTCATCCGTTCCATCCTGGTGGTTATGACCCTGTTCCAGAAAAGTCTGGTTGCAAACATGAGGATTGATAGATACAGGATTTTTTTTTGATAAGTAAGCAATTTCCCAGAAATAAATTATCTCAATAACTGTTTGAGATCATAACTGCTAAAGGTGATGAAGGAATGGTGAGTTAGCAACGCTGTAA
>NZ_JAYGHA010000047.1:0-27218 GCF_034931405.1 Anabaena sp. UHCC 0451
CCCGTTGGTAGCGATATCAGCCCGCCTAATTCCTATGGTGTCAGCGTTGGTTATCGGCAAGGTTTTTAATTATTAAACCTATCTTGTAGGGTGCTTAGGATGCACTCTACTATGATTGGGTGCGTTGAGAAATCAATTATCACAAAATTACCTATCTTCTCTGCACACTTCCCGCTTCACAATCGCGCAACCATAGCTTAACACCTTGAGCGATCGCACCATTACTACTATTTCTGGGTGGTGCTAACAGTGGTTTTACTGGATATTCACCTGTTTGGGTAAACATCATCACCACCTGCCAACCGATTTGAGTTTTGGTTAAAAATAACCAGTGAAATTCTTGTAATTCTACTGCTTTTTTATCTATGTACTTCCGTTCCCAAGTAGTAAAAAAAACCTGTTCTACTCCCTCTGATTCATACTTTTTAGCGATATCAATGGCAGAATTTAAAGGTAAAGGCTGAAACTCAGGTTTTCCCGCTACCAAAATATAAGTATAAATATCAACACTTCTGCTCAGACGACGGGCGCGTTGGGCTGCACGGTTAGCATAGCTAGGTAAATCTAGCATTAACTGAGTAATTAAAGTTTCTAAACTTTGTTCGGAGCAGGAATTACTTACCTCTGAGTTGATAGGTTTAGGGGTGAGATTTTTAGAAAATGCAGGGTAAGAAAAGGCAAAAGAAATTAATAGCCAGCAAGGACATAAAATCACCAAGTTCCTAAACACCAACCAATTATTTTTTCTCCTTTGGCATTTTGTATTCATGAGATAAAATTTACACCGTTGACACCAATTTAATGTGAGGTTAAACAGAATCATCAAATTCATGAATTCATCTGTTTTCGTCTGTTTTCATCTGCTGCTTAAAGATTGAGAGGACACCTTTGGGGTCGAGTGCTTTGGACAATACTGGAACGGTGTACAGGCTCTTGTACGGTAGGCATAACACCAATTTCAATACTCAAAGATGACATCTGTGGATATTTATCTAAGACAATTTGAACTAGTTTTTTATTCAGAATTTCCCAAAAATCTGACTCATTTGGGTAATTAACAAAAAACTTCTCAATATCTTTTCTAATTGGCACAAAATCAGGGTAAGCGTTTTGCGCGATCGCTTCTGGTGTCATGCGGTAGGCAACTTTGAGATTGAGAATTGCTCCTCCTTGATGTTGAATGGGATAATTGGCAACTTGAAATGTAAATATTTCTTGATGCTGTTCACATTTTAGGACTGTTTGAGATAGCGCGGGTGATATAAAGATATTCAAGGACAGAATTAAGGCGCTAGTAGAAGCAAACAAAAGTCTATATTTCATATTTTTTATCTAAAAGTTCATCATTCCTATATTTTTGCATAAATTTACCCAGAAATGTAATTTCTGGGCTAAATATTTATACTCTGCTAATTTCTCTATCCCTTTCTTGCTTTGCGCCTACCCTGCGGGATCTCCTGACGGAGATTGCGTGAGATATAAAAATGTAGGTTCATTTACCCGAAAATCGCTGTCAATATCTAGTTCATCTCACTGAATTTAATTCCTCTACAATTTGCTGCCAAGCTAACTGAGGGTCAGATGCAGCAGTAATAGGACGACCAATCACCAAAAAATCTGCACCGGCTTGAATAGCTTGGGAAGGGGTGAGCGATCGCTTTTGATCACCTTTTTCAGCCCAACTAGGACGCACCCCCGGACAAACCAGCAAAAAATCCTTACCGCAACTTTCCCGCAGTTGTGTCACCTCTTGAGGAGAACAAACCGCCCCATTCAAACCCGCATTTTTTGCCAAAAGAGCCATTTCCAAAGCAAATTCCGGCAATTCCAGAGGAATTTTTAAATCAAACGCCAAATCTCGCGTCGAAATGCTAGTTAACACAGTGATAGCGATCAAATTAGGTGGTTTAGTTCCCGCTTTTTCCGCTCCCACCTGCACCGCTTCTGCAGCAGCAGTCAAACAATCTTTACCACAAGTAGCGTGAATTGTCAATAAATCAACCCCATAACCGGCAGCAGCGCGACAAGCACCAGCCACAGTATTAGGGATATCATGAAACTTCAAATCTAAGAAAATACGCTTTTGGCGAGATTTTAGCACATCCAGAATACCCGGACCCGTGCTAGTAAACAATTCTAACCCAACCTTCCAGAAAGTGACTTGGGGAAGTTTATCCACCAGAGCGATCGCACTTGCCAAATCTGGAACATCTAAAGGAACGATAATTTTGTCATTAGTCATTGGTCATTAGTCATTGGTTATTCTTTCTTCCCAGTCCCCAGTCCCCAGTCCCCAGTCCCCAGTCACTCTACTAAACGGACAAAATTCTTCTTACCCACCTGCAAAACCTTACCCGATAAATCCCCAGGTGCAGCAAAAGTCAGATCCGCATCATTCACCTTTTCACCATCTAAACGCACACCACCCTCTTGAATTTTCCGTTTACCTTCGCCGATACTTTTACATAAACCAGTAGCACCGAGAATAAACGCTAATTTAGCCGGAAATTGAGCAATAGCAGCTAAAGAAAACTCAGGTAACGCACCTTCCTTACCACCGCTTTTTGCAGCTTCCTTAGCCTCATTAGCTGCTGCTTCCCCGTGATACTGACGAACAATTTCCCAAGCTAAAAATTCTTGGCGATCGCGTGGGTTTTCTGGCAAACTCTCCAAAGGTAAATCCGTCAACAACTCAAAATACTGTGACAGTAAATTATCTGGCACAGCTTGCAGCTTCTGGTACTTCTGAGAAGGATGATCAGAAAGTCCCACATAATTACCCAAAGACTTAGACATCTTTTGTACACCATCAGTCCCAATCAGAATAGGTAACAGTAAACCAAACTGAGGTTTTAAGCCGAAATGACGCTGTAAATCCCTACCCACAGCAATGTTAAACTTTTGATCAGTTCCTCCTAATTCCACATCAGCCTCAACAGCCACAGAATCAAAACCCTGCATCAGAGGATACAGGAACTCATGGAGGAAAATCGGATTCTCTTTCTTATAACGTTCAGCAAAACCTTCCTTGGCTAACATCTGTCCCACCGTCATAGTAGAAAGCAACTCCAGAATTTTTCCCAAATCTAGACGAGAAAGCCATTGGGAGTTGTAACGCACCTCCAACCTACCAGGTGTGTCAAAATCTAAAATAGGACGCACTTGATCAAGATAAGTTTGGGCATTTTGTGCCACATCAGCCTCAGTTAGTTGACGACGGACATCAGACTTACCCGTAGGATCACCAATTCTTGCGGTAAAATCACCAATAATCAAAACCGCCGTATGACCAGCATCTTGAAAAGCACGCAGTTTCCTGACTGGTATACTATGACCCAAATGAATATCCGCACCCGTCGGATCAATACCCAACTTCACCCTTAAAGGACGGTCAGCATTGAGCAACCGCTTTTCCAAACTTTCAGTTTCACTATCAGCATCATGGGGTTGAGGAAAAATTTCTGCCACACCACGATGCAACCAAGAGAAATTTTGAGTCATACTATAGAATTCGTTATTAACTACACTTTGCACTTTAGAAATTAGGTTGGTCATGTTCACTGGCAAATTATCCGCTTTCTGCCATGGCAAACTACTATAATTGCAAAAAATTAACCAACTTTTTTGATTTCATCAATTACATTTATATTTACTAGTGAGGAAGTGAAACCGCCGTGTCTTCTAGGACTTTTGAAAACAAGCAGCCACAAGAGCAGACTTCATCTGGATTTGAATTTTTTAAAGGCGTAGGTCAGGTAACTGGCGCTACTCTACTATCTATCACACTGCTAACAAGCTCTATTGTAGCGGGAGGACTGGTTGGACTGGCCATCAGTTTCCGCAACTTACCAGACGTGAGACAGCTACGCAGCTTTTCCCCCACAGAAACTACCCACATATATGACATTAAAGGTAAACTATTAGCAAGCGTCCACGGTGAAGCTAACCGCGAAGTCGTACCCCTAAATAGAATTTCCCCCAATCTCAAACGGGCTGTACTAGCCAGTGAAGATGGTCACTTCTACAGTCACCACGGCATTAACCCTGCTGGTGTTGGCCGGGCTGTAGTAGTAAACTTGGTCGCCGGTGGTGTGAAAGAAGGTGGTTCAACCATTACCATGCAGTTGGTAAAAAACCTCTTTTTGACTCACAGACGAGCCTTTACTCGCAAATTAGCCGAAGCGGTGTTAGCAATTCGTTTAGAACAGATTCTTGCCAAAGACGAAATTTTAGAAATGTACCTCAATCAAGTATATTGGGGTCATAATAACTACGGTGTACAAACAGCAGCTCGCAGTTACTTTAATAAATCATCAGAATTTTTAACCTTGGGTGAGTCAGCAATGATGGCGGGTTTGATCCAAGCCCCAGAAGAATTTAGCCCCTTTGCGAGTATGAAAAAGGCAAAACAAAAACAAAAAGAAGTGCTGGGGCGGATGCTAGACTTGCAGTGGATCACCCAAAAAGAATACGATGATGCTCTCAAGGAAGAAATTAAACTAGGTAGAATTAGGTCATTTCAAGGTAGCGCCTTACCTTATATCAGCAATACTGTAGCCCAAGAATTAGCGAAAAAATTTGGCCGTGATGCGCTGCTCAAAGGTGGGATGCGAGTTCAAACCACTGTTGATGCCAAATTTCAAATGATGGCAGAAGCAACCGTGAATAAGTGGCATAAAAACTTACTTGGTCAAGGGTTGCGTCAAAACCAAATTGCCTTAGTCGCCATTGACCCCCGCACACACTTTGTTAAAGCCCTAGTTGGTGGTGTAGATCCTAAAGCCAGTGAATTTAACCGCGCTACCCAAGCTCAAAGACAACCAGGGTCTGCCTTTAAACCTTTTGTTTATTATGCTGCCTTTGCCACTGGTAAATATGCACCAGATAGCACAGTCATAGATTCTCCAGTTAGCTATCGAGACGGCAATGGTTGGTATTTTCCCAGAAACTATGATGGTGGTTTTAGCGGCGCAATGTCCATCCGTACTGCCCTGGCTCAGTCTCGAAATATACCAGTTATTAAACTTGGTAAAGCTGTAGGCATGAATAAAGTAATTGAAACCTGTCGGACTTTAGGCATTATGAGTCCCATGGAACCAGTAACATCCTTACCTTTGGGTGCTATTGGTATGACTCCCCTAGAAATGGCTAGTGCTTATGCTACCTTTGCTAATTACGGCTGGCAATCACCGGCGACAGTAATTGTCAGGGTTACAGATAGTAGTGGCAATGTGTTACTCGATAACACACCTAAACCCCAGCGAGTTCTTGACCCCTGGGCATCAGCAGCAATTATAGATGTAATGCAGTCTGTAGTTAGCAGTGGTACTGGTAAAGGTGCGGATATAGGCAGACCATCAGCAGGAAAAACGGGAACAACTTCCTCAGAAAAAGATATTTGGTATGTAGGTACTGTGCCACAACTTACAACTGCTGTCTGGGTGGGAAGGGATGACAACCGACAATTATCCAGCGGTGCTACTGGTGGGGGTATGGTTGCTCCTATCTGGCGTGATTTTATGGTGCAAGCACTCAAAAACGTACCTTCTGAGAAGTTTAAGCCACCTTCTCAGTTTCCTCGTCCTAAATCAAATTAGAGGTGACAGGGAACAGGTGACAGGTGACAGAAGGCACGAATAATAGAAATATTCTTCCCAGTCCCCAGTCCCTAGTCCCCAATCCCCAGTCATACCTGTTTTTCCAACTCAGCTTTCATTCTTTGCAGAGTCATATTCATCTGCTCAAACATTTGTTGTGGTGTGACACCAAACTGGTTTAGCTGAGTTTTTAGTTGCTGTACAGTCATTTGCGCCATGAAGTCTTCTGATAGCTCGAACCGCTTCATAAAGATGCGATATCGATCCATCATAGCTTCCATTTGCTCAATAAACAGCTTTTTGCCCTCGCGGTCAAATTTGCCGTAGTTGTTGCCAAGCTGAATTAGTGCTTGATAATCTTCAAACAGGTGTTTGGCTTCGTGTTGAACTATCTCAGAGTCAAAGAATCCCATTTTGCTTATATTTAACTGAGTTCTTGTACTCAGTAACTTAAAGTTTTGCCTCTAAATCCTATTTTACTTCAGTCTAGAGAACTAATCTAAGGAACAAGCTTCTCTTCAGGTACGGTTTTTTACCGAAATTTCACTACTTGACCTGAGTAGGGATTGGGGATTGGGGATTGGGGATTGGGTATTGGGTATTGGGGATTGGGTATTAATCTTCCCTGTTCCCTGTTCCCTGTTCCCTGTTCCCTGACTTAAGGCACAATCAATACAGGACAAGGTGAAAGATTAATCACCCGGGTTGTAACACTATCAGTCGCGCCTTCATCAGTCAGTCCTAAGCCGCGACAGCCCATAATAATTAAGTCTGCCCCGATTTCATCAGCAACATCACAGATAGTAAAGGCTGGGTTGCCTTGTCGTTCTAGGACTTCAGCGGTGATTCCTTGCTGAGAAAATAAGGCTTGGGCATTTTCCAGCAGTTTAGCCACGGCTTCAGGCGATAGCATAGGATCACCACTAACCGCATCTGGGGCTGGTTCTTCCACTACTGACAGCAATACTAGGCGACTGGTAAACTGTTGCACGACCTTAGATACTAGGTCAGCAGCTTCCCGCGCTTCACGACTTTGATCAATTGGAAATAGAACTGTTTTAAACATATCTCACCTGGACACCCCGCACTCCGGTAAAATCTTGATGGTTATACTTTCAAAACAATAACAAAAAGACAATCAGGAGAATTTGGCTGTGTCGAAAAAAAGTTTAGCAAATTTATCTGCTGCGGATGTATCTGGTAAACGCGCTTTAGTGCGGGTTGATTTTAACGTGCCTGTAGATGACAAAGGCAACATTACTGATGATACTCGCATTCGGGCTGCTCTACCCACCATCAAAGATTTGATGCAAAAGGGAGCTAAGGTCATTCTAGCAAGCCATTTCGGCCGTCCCAAGGGTGTAGATGAGAAATTGCGTCTAACTCCCGTCGCTAAACGCCTTTCTGAATTGTTAGGACAAACAGTTGTCAAAACTGATGACTGTATTGGTGATGATGTGGCGGCTTCGGTTGCGGCTTTGCAAAATGGACAAGTGCTGTTACTGGAAAATGTCCGCTTCTATAAAGAAGAAGAAAAGAATGATCCTGCATTTGCGGAAAAATTGGCAAGCAACGCTGATTTTTATGTAAATGATGCGTTTGGGACGGCTCACCGCGCCCATGCTTCTACTGAGGGTGTAACTAAGTTCCTTAGTCCTTCTGTGGCTGGTTATTTGGTTGAGAAGGAATTGCAATATTTACAAAGTGCAATTGAAGAACCTAAGCGTCCTTTGGCGGCTATTATCGGCGGTTCTAAGGTTTCTAGCAAAATTGGTGTGATTGAAACTCTGTTAGAAAAGTGCGATAAGTTGATCATTGGCGGTGGGATGATTTTCACTTTCTACAAAGCCCGTGGTTTGAGTGTTGGTAAGTCTTTGGTAGAAGAAGATAAGCTGGAATTGGCTAAGGCTTTGGAAGCTAAGGCTAAAGAACGTGGTGTGGCTTTATTACTACCTACAGATATTGTCTCAGCAGATAAGTTTGCTCCTGATGCTAATGCTACTACTGTGAGCATTGAAAATATCCCTGCCGATGGTATGGGTTTAGATATTGGTCCCGATTCTATCAAGGTATTCCAAGCGGCTTTGGCTGATTGTAAGACTGTGATTTGGAATGGTCCAATGGGTGTGTTTGAGTTTGATAAATTTGCTGCGGGTACGGAAGCGATCGCACATACTCTAGCAGAAATTGGCAAAACCGGCACAACTACCATTATCGGTGGTGGTGACTCTGTAGCAGCAGTGGAAAAGGTAGGTTTGGCTGATCAAATGAGCCATATTTCTACCGGTGGTGGTGCGAGTTTGGAGTTGTTGGAAGGTAAGGTTTTACCTGGTATTGCAGCTTTGGATGAAGCATAATTGAAAGTATGAAGGATGAAGTTTTTGGCTTTGTCCTTCATTTCTAATAATTTAGGACTTACGCATTGACAGAATAACAAAATAGTGCATTGATAAATAAGGGTCGTCTAGTAATGGGTATGGGAGAATGAGAGAAATTACTAAACCCTCGACAGCACAATGCAATCTAGACATCTACACCTTATTTTTGCTGTCAGAGCCAAAGTATGGAGGGTGCAGTAGGTTAGCAGAGATATTGGGAGATGTTTCACATGATAGTGTAAACCGCTTTTTATTGAGAGAGAGATACGAACCCAAAGATTTATTCAGCATAATAGAGAAAATTATCAACCTGGTAGGAGGGATATTAAGTGTAGACGATACAGTCATAGAAAAGATTTACAGCGACCCTAAAAATGCGGAATTAATCAGTTATTTTTGGTCAGGGAAAGCCCATAAAACTATTTCGGAATTGAAAAAAATAGAACTGTTTCAAATGAGCCACACAAGTATTGTCAAGTAAGCACTCTGGCTATTCCCGAAGAAGGATTAAGGACTCATCTGAAAGAATTTGGATTTATAAAGTTGTTTAGGAAAGACTTTAAAAAGGAAGACTCTAGACATTATATTTTATATCTGCCAGATGAGGAGAAAATCAAAGACATAACTAGAGGAAATGCTCCGATATTCTATTCAATTATTAATTCACTATCTCAAAGAAAGCAGATGTGCCAACTCCTTATCCAAAATAATAGCAATTATTTTCTTAGTTAGCGATCGCTCGCTAAAAGTAGTTGGAATGAAGCTATTGAGCAGCTATCATCTAAAGCTAGTATTGTTTCTAGGTTGTTACTGAATGAAGTCCCAGAAAATATAGAAGATACTTTTCAGGAATTGGGATTACACTTATTACCTCATAGTAGTAAGGATTTTAAAACTAAATGTTCCTGTCCTGATTATGCTAACCCCTGTAAACACATAGCTGGAGTTTATTATTTAGTTGCTTCCCAATTGGATAATAATCCATTTTTGTTATTTGAACTGCGGGGATTACCAAAAGACGAACTTCAGACTAAACTAGCTAATTCTAACTTAGGTAAAGCACTAGCACAGGAATTGAACATCCAAGAAATTAGTTTAGAATCTTCCACTTCGTTTTATACCAAACTAGAAAAACAATCTGTTAGTGAAAAACCCAGTGTGCGGGAATTTTGGTTAGGGAAAAAGCGTTTACCGCAAACTATAGAAGTACCTAGTTCTAGTGGTGTTTCCGCAATTCTTGTTAAGAAACAAGGAGATTTTCCGGCTTTTTGGCATAAAGATAATTCGTTTATTGAAACAATGGAGGAACTTTATCAACGGGTAAAAACGAAAAATCAAAGTTTAATTTAGGGGTTCTTCGGTACTTGTTATGCTAAATCTAGTTGAAAAAATCTATGTATGTTTAGTTTTGGAAAACCTGGCAGTATGAGAAAGCTATTTTCACCTTTTGTTAAAATAAAATATAGCCGTAGACAGAGTAGTTAGGACATCAATTAATCATGAAACTATTACTACAAAAGAGTTTTACTCCTAACTCCTGACTCCTGACTCCTGACTCCTGATTTCTGCTATAACTTCCTAATACCATATAAATTTATGACTTATAGTCCTCCCAAACTCCTTACTTTCGAGCAATTTTTAGTTGAGTATGGAGACAACCCTCGTTACGAACTCATTGACGGAGAATTACGTGACATGGAACCCACTGGACCCCATGAAGAAGTTGCTGGAAATATTGCTGGTAGAATCTATACAGAAATTCTTCTTGGTAATTTCAATTGGTTAATTCCCAAAACTTGTTTAATTAAGCCACCTGCTGCTCAAGCAACAGCACTTCGACCAGATATTATAGGCATGAACTAACTAAATAAATCCACATTTGGACGCAACAAATTAGGGATAATAGGACGGTTAAGCCAATGACTTTCAGATTGTAAAATAGTAATCAAAAAGCTAGAACGCACATATTTATAACGTGCTGTCACCGTATCCCCTGGTTCAACTTTGATGTACAAACCTTCCATCAAACCACTTTGATCAGTTTGTTTGAGGGCAAGTTCTACATTTAATCCTTGTTGTTGACAAGCTTGGGCAAAATTCTCTAAATATGCCGGGGTTTGATAATGAGATTTACCCAATAACCCCAACATTTGCTGATAAGATTGCAGTTTGCCTGTAAACAACACAGGAACAGAAACCAGTGGTAATCCTGCTAATAGCTGCTGACGGCGTTTCGTGCTAAGAAATACTTGGGTTTCTAAGTCCAAGAGGTCGTATTCTAAAAAGTAGTGAGGTAAAGCATCGTAAAAAACTGTGTGCTTGGCATATAACCATTCCCCAAACAGAATAAAACGACTACCCAAAACTTCCCAAAGTACACTAGCGTGGGTATGCGCCCATTGTTTAAACAGATTAAAATGCTTTTCTCTGCCTCCACCTGTTAAATAATGCCCCCGACTTTGCAGTCGCAGTTGTCCATCAGATGTGAAACTGATAGCTGCATTTGCACCATCAACTTTTTCTTCAATGACTAGATGCTGTGCTTGAATAGTTGCAAAAGGGGCATTATCCAGGTCTTCATCCCCAGGTTGCGATCGCGAACCCTGAATATGAGGTGTACGCGGATATTTATAAATTTGTGACATGAATTTTATACCTTGGTGACTACAATCAAAATCATTGCGTAGGGAATGTTCACGAATAGGTATGTTGATAGGTTGCTACCATTCGCGATAAATGAGAATTTGATTGAGCCAAAGGATTACATAATCGTTGCCTGAATTTGTGTAGTGTTTACATTATCTAGGACTTCACAAGCTGAAGCTAGGTTTCCAGAATTTTACTCATATTCAAACACAAACTGGGAAGATATGGGAAGCTTTGAGGTATAAACAAAACCTACGCAAAATTCTATTCCTGCGATCGCATGAACTTAACGAGTAATACGCAGAATTTTATCCCTCTGTTGAGGACAATTTCCCCTGCCATCACAATTACTGGTGGTGACATATAATTCACCATCTGTCCCCATAACTGCTTCTCGCAGCCGTCCATATTGACCTTGCAAATATACCTCATGACGCTCAATTTTTTGGGGAGATTGGGGGTTGAAAACAACGCGCTGCAAATGTTGAGAACGAAGAGTGGCAATTATTAAGCTCCCTTTCCATTCAGGAATAGAATTACCTGTGTAAATTACTGCACCACCAGGAGGTAAAGCTTCACGCCAAACAATGGACGGAGTAACCATTCCTTTCTGTGATTCACAACGGTAGATAGTAGGCCAGCCCAGGTTATCTCCTGCTTTTGCTAAACTGAGTTCATCGTGACCCCTTCTTCCCAAATCTCCACTAGGTCCGTGATCTGTCACCCATAGTGTTGATTTATCCAGCCAATCAAACCCTTGAGTGTTGCGAATCCCAGTGATATACACAGGATTGTTAGCAAACGGATTATCTGGCGGTACTTGTCCGTCAGGAGTAACACGCAAAATTTTACCAGCAAGGCTATTAACATCCTGGGAAATCTGCGGTTCTCTGGCATCACCTGTGCCAATGTAAAGCATTCCATCAGGTCCAAAGCGAATACGACCACCGTTATGAAATTGTGCTACGGGAATATTATCAACAATTACTTGATCCGGTGAAGCAGTAAGTCCGTTCTCAGATAGTCGCCATCTTTCTACACGATTAACCTGTGATCCATTTTTATCAGCTGTGTAGTAAATGTAAAAAAATCGGTTTTCGGCAAAGTTAGGATGGGTGGCAATACCGAGTAAACCATCTTCACCGCTTTCTGTGACATTAATATTAGCTACTGGTTGGGGAATCAGTTTACCATTCCGTACCAGGCGAACTCGTCCCGGTCGTTCGGTAACTAACATATCTTGATTGGGCAGAAAAGCTATTGCCCAGGGAACTTCTAGACCTGTTACGACTTCTTCTACCCGTAGTTTTACCTGTCCTTGTGAACCGAAGCCATTTTCTACTAAGGTACAGGCTTGATTGTTAGTAGCTGTTTGTTGGCTGACTTGTTGGGCTGTTTGTTGATTATTAGTGTTTGCGGACTCAGTTGTTGGTAAGTTGCAAGCAGAAACTCCTACTACAACTATGCCAAAAAGTAATTGTGCTGCCAGAGTTTTTGTCTGTTTCATAATCTGTTTTGTCTACAAAATGCTACCTGTACAGTCTTGGAAATGGCTCAATAATAAATTTATGTAGTTCTTTCAACAATGGAGAATTGACAATTACCTCTGGCTCATTCGTGAGAGGATTGGGAAATATAGCAATCCTAAGTGATACGTGAGCGTTCAATAAGCCTCAAATGCTTATAAAATAAGAATTTTTATCTATGTATTTTCTCATGTTTAGAGTAGGACTGCTATAGCAAATTTTTCTTTTTTCTCTTTGAAAGAAGAGATTTTAAACTTGAATGAAAAAAATGTCAATTATCAATTAAGTACCCAAGCAAAATTAATTTAACATATTTAGTGAAAACAAAAATGTCTGTATTCCTTACTTCCTGTTCCCTCTCCTAACTATAAAATTTATTTTGCACGACTACTTAATATAGTCAATCAATCCCAAGAGCGGGTTAATGGATCAATGGGTATACTTGGATCAATCTCAATCACCGTGATTTTAGCATTCTCCACCACCGTATTTCCCATAATTGTATTGTGCATTGCCTCAAACTTCGATTCTTCTTCAGCAATGCGTTCGTAGTGCAGAATGACATGATAATGCTTGGCAATTGGTTCTCCAGAGTCTGAACGCTCCACTGTTTCCCAATCTATATTTTGTCTTTCTTCCGCTATTCGGCGATACTCATCAGCTAGTTGTTCTAAGGCAATGGCGATGGCGTGTTCTTTATTTACACCTAACGCTTGAGAAGCTAATACAGCAGGTAACTCTGTTATCTTTGCAGTAACTACCATTGGTCGTCTGATTTCGTCCAACGTCGCAGCTTGTTCACGTAAAGCTTGGGCATCACTTTCATTGCGAACACAAGCATAAACGCCACCTTCTGGGACATGGCGGACTGCTTCCCAGGTCAGTAAACCAGTACCTGCATTGATGTCTAAAACGACATGATGACGCTGTAATTGAGTGATGGTGAAAATGCGCTCTCTGACATTTGCTAACTGTGTGCCTATTTGGGAAAGTGTGCGTTGCAACCATCTTTCTGAAGCCGCATCTGTATTGCTGTAGGTGAGGATTTCTATTGGCTCAGTACCTAAGCCGGACATCATAGCCGCAAGTTGAGCTTCGCGACGACGTGCTACTTGTACGCTAATCTCTCCCTCAAAACCTTGGGGTGATGGTTGGTAAAATACCTGTCCTTGCAAACTGGCTGGCAGATATTGTTGCGCTACCCAATGGTCGTTTCCCGATTTAGCGCGGTTGTATATCAAAGAGTTTGAAAAACCAAATTTAGCAGTTTCTACGGAATATCTGCAAAATTGCCAGGAGTTGCGAAGTTCTGACCCGGAAGCAGTAGCTTGGATTATTGCTGGTACAATTAATTTTTATTATTTGATGATGGAATTGTTACATGGTAAACATGAATTGACGATGACTAGCGATCGCTTAACTGAAGCTTTAATTGAGTTGCTTTTTCCTGAAGGTAATAACCCTGCTAGTTAGGAGTCAGGAGTCAGGAGTCAGGAGAAAGAATAAATTTTGATGGTATTATCTATGATTTTTTATTCCTATTTCTCTTTGCAATTACGATTTTCTAGCCTTTTACATAACTAGCAACTTACGTTAATAGGATAATAGAAAATAATTTATGAGTAACACAGAAGTAGTCGTAATTGGTAGCGGTATTGGCGGATTGAGTTGCGCTGCACTTTTGGCACGCTATGGAATTGATGTCACAGTAGTAGAAAGCCACTCCATTGCCGGTGGTGCTGCTCATGCTTTTGAACGCAATGGCTACAAGTTTGAGTCTGGACCCTCTTTATATTCTGGTTTATCTTATACCCCTTCCCCTAATCCCTTACGTCAAGTTTTAGATGCCATTGGCGAAGATTTACCCTGCGTCAATTACAATACCTGGGGTTGTTATTTACCAGAAGGCTACTTTGACGCTCAAGTTGGTGCTGACCAATTCTGTGAAATCTTGCAACAACTGCGGGGAGATAAAGCTGTAGCACAATGGCGCAAACTCCAGGAAATTATGACACCTTTGGGTAAGAGTGCGATCGCTCTCCCACCCTCTGCCTTACGCTACGATTTAGGTGCGGTGTTAACTATGGGTAAATTTGCCCCAGCTTTACTGCAACAAGCCGCTAACGTCATCAAATTAACAGGGTCTTTTTCTAACATTATTGATGGTGTAATCACAGACCCTTTTATTCGCAACTGGTTAGATTTACTTTGCTTCCTCTTATCTGGATTACCCGCAGATGGGACAATTGCCGCAGAAGTGGCTTTCATGTTTGCAGATTGGTATCGTCCTCATGTGCAGTTAGATTATCCGATTGGGGGAAGTGGTGCATTAGTTGATGCACTGGTACGGGGGTTGAATAAACACGGTGGTAAGTTAGTTTTGAATGCTCATGTGGAGCAAGTTTTAGTAGAAAATAACCGTGCTGTCGGGGTACGTCTGCGGAGTGGTCAAGAAATCCGAGCTAGTAAAGCTGTTGTTTCTAATGCTTCTGTTTGGGATACTCTCAAACTCATTCCTGAAGGTGCTTTACCTAAACGGTATGTAGAAAAGCAACAAGCAATACCTGAATGTGATAGTTTTATGCACCTGCATTTAGGTATTGATGCAGCAGGATTGCCTGAGAATCTAGGTATTCACTACATTGTAGTTAACGATTGGGACAAAGGCGTAACTGCACCGCAAAATGTGGTAGTTGTATCTATTCCTTCAGTTCTTGATTCGTCTTTAGCACCAGTAGGTAAGCACGTGATTCACGTTTATACTCCTGGTAATGAACCTTATGCTATTTGGCAAGGAAAGGAACGCAATAGCGAAGAATATGCGTTGTTAAAACAAGAACGTGCAGAGGTGATGTGGCGAGCTTTGGAAAGAATTATTCCTGATATTCGTTCCCGTTGCGAAGTTAGTTTGGTGGGTACTCCCCTTACTCATGGACGATTTTTGCGTCGTCATCATGGTAGTTATGGACCAGCTATAGCGGCAGGGAAGGGTTTATTTCCTGGTGGGAATACACCTTTATCGGGGTTGTTGTGTTGTGGAGATTCGACTTTTCCGGGGATTGGGTTGCCGGCTGTGGCTGCTAGTGGGATGATAGTTGCTAATACTATTGCGCCTGTGCAGCAACATTTACAATATATTTCAGAGACATTTGGTTAAAATATCTTTACGCATGATTTGTATATCAGAAAATATAAATCTCCAATATCTGGGAGTGTAATTAAGTTAATACCAAAATACTTTCCGTGTCACTACTATCAAATTGGGTAATTGTGGCCAAATTATCTCTCAAAATCTGCACAATCTTTGATGTGGGACTATTACCAATACGTAGATAAATAAATTTGGGTGGATGACCATAAAGTAAACTACGTTGATGAAAGTCAGAATCTTTGGAAATAATCACAAAATTATTCGTTTTGGCGAATTCCCAGATAATGGCATCATCAGTATTTATAAGTCCTAAAGTTTTAACGTGTTGAGAATCAGGATACAAATCCAGAATTTTATCAACAATCCGATCTGACAAATTTTCATCTAATAGCAGTTTCATAGAGATGCAACAAATAACTTTTTCTCTCGGTCAGCAGCAAAAGCAAGACAAGCTTTAATATCTTCAGATGTCAGTTCTGAAAAGTCTTCGAGAATTTCAGCTTCTGTCATCCCACCTGCTAAATATTCTAAAATGTCGTACACAGTAATACGCATTCCGCGAATGCAAGGTTTTCCACTGCGTTTTCCAGGTTCAATGGTAATAATGTCTTGATAACTCATGATCTCTCCTGTTGTTTAATCTTTGGTCTATATAATTTTAGGGTAAATCATGGGGTGATAGATGGAATAGGTAGTGTTAGGGTAGCGATCGCTTATTGAGAGAGAAAGGAAAGGGCGATCGCTTATTGAGAGAGAAGGGAAAAGGTGAGCGATCGCTTTCAGGAATGCCAGAGGTAGTCGCTTCAGTACAGCAGCATTTATAATTACCCAGTGATATTCTTTGGTAGCGATCGCTTATTAGCAAAAGAGGAAAGAGCGATCGCATCTTCTGACTAATAACCTCGTTTTTTACGACATACAGAACAAAAAATCTGAGTATTATCCCTAATTTTCTTACCACATAAACAAGTTCTAGCTGGAGGAGAATAATTAAAAACTTTTGGAACTTTGATTTGTGTGCTTAAATTATTATTTTTCTTACAGGCAGAACATTGAATTTCTCCCGCTTTTCTGATTGTTTTCCCACATAAACAAGTTCTAGCTGGAGAAGAATAGTTAAACATTTTTGGCATTTTCATTTGTGTGCTTAAATTATTATTTCTCCTACAAGCAGAACATTGTATTTCTCCCGCTTTTCTGATTGTTTTCCCACATAAACATTTATATGTCATGCTTATCACCTCATTTGTTTTTTAATCATGTGATTACTTATCCAGTATGCTATTAATGCACTCTGGGTATTTATAGTAAAATTACTAGAATGTCAAAACATAATTTTTCTAAGTAATTCTCACAATTTAGTCACATCCACGCCTACATAATTTCTTAGGAACTTTTTTATAGTTCATCTTGCTGATTAATTCTAGTTGTTCAATCATGCAAAATATGAAAATTATTGCTCACTGCCAGCAGTAATCGTTAATTTTATACAATATTTTGGTGGTGTAATTTCTAATGGTCTTGCTATATGTGTTTCTTTCCCATGACGTACTAATTTAATAAAATCTTGACATGAACAGCCCACTCCCCCATCATGAGATCAAATACAAAGAACCAAGATAGTGAACTTTCGTAAACATTTATAGATTCAATAAGTGATCCTAGCGTAAACTTAACTTCTTTTGTAGCAAGCTTATGTATATTATCAATAGAAGTCAAAAGACATCCCAAATTAATGATTGAAGATTGCTCTCCCTCAATAAGCTCTCTATATCTTTGCAAACCAATAGTATAGTCAAAGATAGAGGTTGCATCTAGTTTCATCTGTTGGTGCAATACCATTTTTTGTTCACCCTTTGGAAGAGCTTCTAGAGAAGGATTATACATCAAGTATTTTATGCACTCATTTCCACAACGTTTCTCCACATATTTCTTATTCAAATTCTCAAGTTTCTGATGCTGTGCTATATTGAAAGATTCATAAGCTGAACTTAGATCATAGTCAGAATTAGTCCGAAATAATTTCTTAGCTTGAAGTAAGATACCCTTTTGAAAATAATTATTTGGTTCAATATAATCTTGGTACTCAAGAACAATCCCAATATCTGACTGCGTTGTGCCACCCTCTTGACGCTTATTGTAATCAGTTGTTGATATAGAAACATCACTTTGTAAAAGACCACCATTTTTTCTAAGATCATTATTCAGATCCGACAAACTATAAGGAAGTAAATGTAATTTTGATGCCCTTTCATCAAGTAATTCACATAATATTAAAGTTAAATGTTCCTCATGCGGTACAAAGCCACATGAAAACCTCTTAGCCAAAAGTATGTCTATACCTTTAAAGTATTTGTAAAAACATTTTACCTCATAAGGCCCTAGAACTGGAATTTTGGGCAGTTGCATAGAAATTGGATTCATATAGATATTTCAAGTATTTGAGATAATTCTGTTATAAAATACTAAACTGTTCAATCAAATCTGATGTTTTAATCTTTATTTAACCTTTTATAAGGCTGTGCTGTCATAAGATTTGGTATGACCCTGTAATGTTTGACATTAAAAGTACATAGTGTAGCACCTCTACCCACAGCACAAGCACCAATCAAAGCATCAAGTAACCCTAAATTATCTGATAGATGATAGGTAGTAAAATTAGATAGAGCCAAAGCACAATCAATTTCAGTAGGCCAAATTACAGGTAGAGGAGCAACCAGCTTGAGAGTATCGCGCAACCGTTGGCTATTTTGAGCATTTTGAATGAGTTCCATAACCACAAAGCCAGGAACGCTCGGTATTTCTGGAAGGCTTGCAAACCAAGCAATTGCAGGAGCATGACCACGCTGAATATCAATCAAAATATCTGTATCTAACAAGTACATGATAAAATTTACCTATCCTCGCTCCCGTGTTTCAGCTTGATGACGTAACTCACGAGCATAAGCTTGACTATCAGTAATAATATCAGGACGTGAATTAATTACACCTTCATCTTCCCAATATTTAACAAGTTCTGCTCCTGTTTTGGGTAAATTATCTGCAACTTTTCTGGTAGATAAAATACGTAAAATATATTCATATAATGGCAAATTGAGTTGAGAAGCTTCAGTGTGAAGTTCGGTTTCTAGTTCGGGTGGTAGGTTCAAGTTAATATTCATTTTGCGCTGATTCTATTGAATAGAATTTCACTTTATTCCTCAAGCAAATTATATCAAGGCATATCCCGTAAAAAGTATAAATTTACGTATTGTAAGTTTTATTTTTATTGATTATACCCAATCAAAAGTCCTACTAACCGCCTTCTTCCACAACCGATAACAACCTTCCCTCTCCACCTCATCCATCTTCGCTTCCCAAGTCTGATCTAAAAGCCAATTATCAGCTAACTCCTCCAAACTACTCCAGAAACCTATCGCCAACCCAGCAGCATAAGCTGCCCCTAACGCTGTAGTTTCTGCTACCTGGGGACGAATCACTGGCACACCTAACACATCGCTTTGAAATTGCATCAGCAGGTTGTTATAAACCATCCCACCATCTACCTTCAAAGCTGTTAAATTTACCTGCGCGTCTTCTCTCATCGCATCTAAAACTTCACGAGTCTGCCATGCTGTAGCTTCCAACACGGCACGGGCAATATGACCTTTATTGGTGTAGCGAGTCATCCCCACAATTACACCCCTAGCATCATTGCGCCAATAGGGTGCAAATAACCCAGAAAAAGCAGGGACAAAATAAACACCACCGTTATCTGTAACTGTACTGGCTAATGATTCTACCTCTGCACTGGTTTGAATTAATCCCAAATTATCACGCAACCATTGAACCAAAGCGCCAGCGATCGCAATACTCCCCTCCAAAGCATAAACCACCGCAGCATCCCCCAATTTGTAAGCTACGGTTGTTAATAAACCATGTTGGGAAAATACGGGCTGTTCACCTGTATTCAATAACATAAAACAACCAGTACCATAAGTATTTTTGGCTTCACCTACCTGAAAACAAGTTTGTCCCATTAATGCCGCTTGTTGATCACCTAAGTCAGCAGCAATGGGAACTCCTGCCAAAATACCCGTAGCTTGACCATAAATAGCTGAGGAAGGGCGAATTTCTGGTAACATTTGCCGGGGAATACCCATAATTTCCAATATTTCCCCTTCCCAGTCCAGAGTGTTTAAGTTCATCAACAAGGTACGACTAGCATTTGTGACATCGGTGATATGCAAACCGCCTTCTGTACCACCTGTTAAATGCCAAATCAAAAAGGTGTCAATTGTGCCAAAAAGAGCATTACCATTTGCGGCTGCGGCTTTTAATCCTGGTATGTTTTCCAGTAACCACTTAATTTTGGGGGCGCTGAAATAGGTAGCCAGTGGTAAACCTGTTGTGGCGCGAAAACGGTCTATCCCACCATCTGCTGCTAGTTGATTACAGATGTAGTCAGTTCTGGTATCTTGCCAGACAATGGCGTTATAGTAAGGTTCGCCTGTTTGCTTATCCCAAACTACTACTGTTTCCCGCTGATTCGTAATGCCAATCGCTGTTATCTCAGCAACAGTAATATTACTTTGCTCTAAAGCATTTTTAATTACAGTTTGAGTAGATGACCAGATTTCCAGAGGATCATGTTCTACCCAACCAGGTTGGGGGTAAATTTGCTGATGTTCTTTTTGGGCATAGTCAACAATTTTACCCTGTTTATCAAAAATCATGAAGCGGGTGCTGGTTGTTCCTTGATCAATGGCTGCTACGTATTTGGTCATGGTTTTTTATTGCTGGGCTATGCACTGTTTATACAAAATGGATAATTAACAATTTTCAAAATGCGATGGCTACGCCCACCGTTCGCGAAGCGTCTCGCAGAGAAGGCATCGCAACGGAAAAACTGGATTTTATTGAGAATGGAGCTATGTAATTGAGAATTTAACCCCGATCTCACATTTTCGCGTTGCTCCCAAAAGAATATTACACACAGTGAAGTAGTTCATGGTGCAGTTTTCTGACTTTGCCAAAAAAAATTTGTAGTACACTCTTGACATCGAGTAGTATTTGTATTACAAATGTAATATCAACACAAACGCCTCCTCCAAAAGGCAAAAAAAACACTCAGAGCAATCATGCTTTTATTGGGTCTGTAGCTCTAATGGTAGAGTTCCTGGATTCACTTGTGTCCTGACAGAAAAAGCTTACATACTTGCTCAATAGTAGAGCGATCGTCTTTTAAACGATAGGTGCAGGTGCGATTCCTGCGGTGTTACCACAGCTTTTTCAACTTACATGAGGTGTGAGTGCAACTCTCACAGGGAGGGTATCGGTTCAATCCCGATCAGATCCATCAATAACAATTTGTAATTTAAAAAGAGGTGATAACAATGGTTCATATTCGATTTGAGGCGCGTTCAGTTGATGTTACAGAAACACAACTGGGAATTACAGCAGGAATGAATGATAATGAGCAGGTAAAGCGACGGGGGACAATTGCTCGGCCAACTGCCTTACTGGTGGACAAGTCCGGTTCAATGGAAAATGCGATCGCTGTTGGTAAGCAACTCGCTGCTTTAATTTCTGGTATCACTCAGGCAGAATTGTTTGTTTATGCTTTTGATACCATTCCCTATCCTGTGACAGCAAAGGGTAAGGAGTTGACTGACTGGGAACGTGCTTTCCAGTACATCAATGCAGGTGGTGGTACTAGCATCGGTTGTGCATTGCAAGCCATGCGGAAGAAGAAGCAGGTTGTTGACCAAATTATTCTGGTAACGGATGAAGGTGAAAACGCTGATCCTTACTTCAGTGAAGTTTACAAGGCTTATTGCCGGGAGTTTGGGGTAATGCCTAATGTGGTGATTGTCCGTGTGGGTAGTCATTACAACTGGGTGGAAACTCAACTCAAGCAGCAACAAGCACCTGTAGATACTTTCACTTTCGCCGGTGATTACTACAGTTTGCCGAACCTTGTCCCACTCCTAACGCGCCCTTCTCGTCTGGATTTGCTGATGGAGATTTTGGATATGCCTTTGCCTGTCAGGGCGGATAAGTAGAATAAATCAGGGTGCGTCAGAGTTAAGCTGTTACGCATTCTGATATTTTGTTACTTTAAGTTAGGGGTTTGCCAATACTTATACCAATTCTGTATAAAGATGCGCCAAATTTATCAGGGTTTTAACCGCAGAGGCGCAGAGGTCGCAGAGGAGGAAAATACAAGTCACAAAATTAAGCGCAGCCTCATAAAGAAATGGTATTATAACATTATTACGTATGATTACTGCTATTTTTTGCTTAATAAAAATATTACATTTAAGTACATCACAACTTTATCTGTAGACTTCAAAAACTATGACTCTTACTAAAGAAAAGTTTGAATCTAAAATAATAGAACTTGGGCAAAGCTTATATGAATCACATTTTCATTTGAAAATTCATGAATGGATGACAAACGAAATTAACAAACGCCTGAGCGAGTATCCACCGTTCTTTTATTGGTCACGTATGGCTCATTATGAAACTGGAGTATTAAGACTAGCCAGAGCCTATGATGAAGATGAAGATAATTTGGGACTTTTAAAAATTTTAAACATAATTGAATCTAATTATAGGCATTGGGGATGTTCGGAAAATCTTGATAATAAAATTCTAAAGCAAGATCAAGAATTTGTAAAAGCAAAAAACAATCCCTTAGTTCAAAAGCTAAAACATTTGAGAGATAAAACTATTGCTCATACCGATCATAAACAATTTCCTTCAACAATTAGTAATGAGCTAGAAAAAGTATATAAAAAATATGGAGACAAATTAATTTTTCAGGATGGTCGTCTTACTACAGAAGAGATTGAGAAAAAACCTCTTGCAGAAAAAGCTCTAACCTTACAGCAAATGAGCGAGGAAGTTTTTAAAGTAGTTTTCGAGGCTCATGAAAATAAAGTGTTAGGCAAAGATATTCCTGTATTCAGTGATTTGTATGAACTAACAAATCAAGGCGTTGAGATTTGTAATAGATATATGCAAAAATTATCTATTCCTCTAATAGAGTTAAAACTAGAAGGAATAGATTTTTAGAAATAAATATTACTGTGGTCAAACATTTATTTAATGAAGAAAGCGTATGAATAAGCTGTGATAGCTCGACCACAAAATCTCTCTAAAACTTTTTCTCTCTGTGCCTCTGCGTCTCTGCGTGAGATAAATTTCTTTTGATTTTGCATCAGTCCTGAGCTTCTCTGTAACATCCAAAATATATTCTGGAAAACAACAAACGTTTATTGTAGTATAATGTAATATATTTCTTGCGTGACCCAACTCGTGTGAGCCTACATACCAGTACGAGAGGAAAAGTAACACTGCCAAAAGCAGTGGGCGTGTGTGAACGAGGAATACGAAGAACCTGGGAAGTAGGCTTAAAAGTAGCCATCTTTTAAAGAGTGTGTAACAACTCACCAGCGGAGTCCCTCTAGTAACTGAGAACACGCAATGCTCCACCAACTTGCACGCAGGAAATAATTAAATTAATTCGTAATTAAGAAAGTTAGATTTTATGCGAGTTTCTAAGTTGAATTTATAGCTGATTTTGAATAATTGGTATTAGTTATGACTAACATATTGAAGCTAATCAACCAAATAGCTAATGCAGAAGCACAGTTGTCTGAAACTCAATTCCTTGCGCCCTGTGTCAAAGGTGGACGAGTCCGCACAAGGGTAGCTGGGATGGTTTACACCTTCACACCAAAGCCTAGTAAATTCAATCTTTTTTTGAGTAAGTTGCCATAGCTTTAGCGTGTTTTTAGTGTGATTTTTTTCAACGAATTTGATACGGCACTTTGCCAGTAAATGAAGTACACATCTTAATATTATAAATCTTGTGGTGTGGGCATCTTGCCCGCTACGAGTGTACCTCACCCAGATAAAATTTGCTGTATCATAAAATTGTATTATGCTCAAAAATCAATGATTGAAACAATTATTGTCTTTGTCATTATTGGACTAATTATCACGGTAATTTTAGCCAATCCCTTCCTCATTAAAAGGAGAAGAAACCGTCTCAAACGTCGCCCTTTTCCTCCCCTTTGGAATGCCATTATTGAGAATAATCTTCCTATATATCTCTATCTGTCATCAGATGAAAGAAGGCGACTTCAAGGGCATATTCAAGTGTTTTTAACAGAGAAGCAATTTATTGGCTGTAGAGGATTACAGGTGACAGAAGAAATGAAAATAATCATTGCTGCTGTTGCCTGTTTACTTCTATTAAATGAACGAGGAGAATACTTTCCCAAATTGCGTTCAATTCTGGTTTATCCTAGTGCTTATATTGTTAAGGAAACGACTGCTATTGATAATTATGTTGTTGAAGAAAGGCGTGTAGCAAGATTAGGAGAATCGTGGACAAGAGATCAGGTAATATTATCTTGGGAACAGATAAAACAGGACACTCTTAATTGGCAAGATGGACATAATGTTGTCCTGCATGAATTTGCCCATCAATTAGATCAAGAGGATGGTCAAGCTGAAGGTGTGCCGATTTTACAACGCAACTCTGACTATCCGATTTGGGCTAAAGTGATGAGTGAAGCATATCAGCAACTTTGTAACGATGTTCTCCAAGGAGTCAATAATGTCATAGATAGTTATGGTGCAACGAATCCCGCAGAATTTTTTGCTGTAGCGACTGAAACTTTCTTTGAAAAACCACACCAATTGTTATCTCATCATCCGGCAGTTTATCAGCAATTACAATCTTATTATCAATTAGATCCTGTACAGTGGAAATGATTTAGGCTACTATTATGTAGCCCTCATGAAATATTCAAAGAATGAGAACAAATGAGGAAAGTGTAAATTTCTGAAATTAATGTTGCTGAATCTTTTTTCTTGATCTGATTCTATAGGCTGATTACTGATTATTGATGGCTGAATACTTACTGAAAAACTAACTTTTTTGTTCAGCTAGTCACAGAATTTACCAGCTATCACCCACACTAACATCCACCACAACAGGCACAGGATTAAGAAACTTTTCAGACGCAGCAACCATACATCTGTGTAAAATTATGCTTACCTGTTCAATCTCATTTCCTAGACATTTTAGTCACAATTTTCCTGAAATTCTTGGTTTAAAGGTTACAATAATAGTTGCATCAGTTTCCAATGTGATGAAGTACAAATTAAAAACACAAAGCCTTACAATAAAAGGATTTACAAGCTGGGATCTGACTGCTGAAAACTGAAGGCTGCTGTAAAAGTAAATAATTTTTAGATATTATTTTTCAGTAAGATCCTATATTCTATTAAAGCATTTTTTTGTCACCAAATTTCTACCTCTAGGCTTTTCTTAACAATAAAATTATGAAAAATTTTACCATTGCTGGCAATATTGTTGATGTTCTCCACCGTCGCATTTTTCCGGGTACTGTTCACATTCAAGATGGACGCATTCAAACCATAATCCCAGACCAGGGGCAATATTCACAGTACATTCTTCCGGGTTTTGTGGATGCCCATATTCATATTGAAAGTTCCATGCTTGTACCGACTGAATTCGCAAGATTAGCAACGGTGCATGGTATTGTCGCCACTGTCTCTGACCCCCACGAAATCGCTAATGTTCTGGGTTTAGAGGGTATTCGCTTTATGGTCAATAATGCCCGACAAACTCCCCTAAAAATTGCTTTTGGTTTTCCTGCTTGTGTCCCTGCTACTACTTTTGAAACTGCCGGTGCAATCCTGACGGTAAACGATTTCCATCAACTGGTTAAACATGGTGTTTCCTATTTAAGTGAGGTGATGAATGTACCGGGGGTGTTGGCAGATAGTCCAGAAATAATGGACAAAATTCATTTAGCGCAAGGTTTGGGAATCCCCATTGATGGTCATGCACCGGGGTTAGTGGGTACGGGGTTACGTAAATATGCAGATGCCAAAATTACTACAGACCATGAATGTTCTTCCTTGAGTGAGGCTTTAGAGAAAATAGCATTGGGAATGAAGATTCAGATTCGGGAGGGTTCAGCAGCTAAAAATTTTGATGCCCTGCACAGTTTAATTGATCTCTACCCAGAACGGTGTATGTTTTGTAGTGATGATAAACACCCTGATGATTTAGTTACTGGACACATTAATCTCTTGGTAAAACGGGCAGTGGCTTTAGGTCATGATGTTATGAATGTGTTGCAAGTTGCCTGTGTAAACCCTGTCAAACACTACAATCTTGATGTGGGACTGCTGCAAGTTGGGGACAGTGCAGATTTAATTGTTGTTGATAATTTACAAGATTTTACGGTGTTGGCTACCTATTGTCAGGGTGTGTTAACAGCAAAGTCTGGGTCAACTTTATTACCGTTTGTTCCTGTTACACCTATTAATAATTTTATCACTACTGCAAAAACACCGGGGGATTTTGAAATAACTGCCAAGGGTACAACAGTGAGAGTGATGACCGTTACTGATGGTCAGTTGATCACAGGGGAAAGGTGTGTACCAGCGCAGATGGAAAATGGTAAAGTTACAGTTGATCTAGAGCAAGATATCCTGAAAATTACGGTGGTAAATAGATATCAGGATACACCGCCGTCGGTGGCATTAGTGCAGAATTTCGGATTGAAGCAAGGGGCGATCGCATCAAGTGTGGCGCATGATTCCCATAACATTGTGGCAGTGGGGACAACGGACTTAGAAATCTGTACTGCGGTAAATGCCATCATTCAACATCAAGGTGGTATTGCGGTAGTCGAAGGTAATAAGGTTGACGTATTACCCTTATCGGTGGCGGGTTTGATGAGTGACGGTGATGGTAATGAAGTTGCCAAAAAATACGCAGAACTCGATGCCTGGGCAAAACGATTAGGTTCAACACTATCTGCACCATTCATGACTCTTTCTTTTATGGCGTTGCTGGTGATACCTGAATTAAAACTTAGTGACCAAGGATTATTTGATGGGAGAAAATTTCAGTTTGTACCACTGTTTGTTGATGAATTATAGCATTTACTAAGAAGCGTGAGGTACAGAGTTAGAGTAGCTTTCGGTGTAAACTACGGTAACACCCATAATTTTCGAGACAGTCCTTCCAAAACACACAAAATTAATATACTACTAGGCTTCTGCTGTTTAAGCCAAAATATCTGCTTTAAACTTATTAATCTTTTTTATGTCTATCCAAATCTACGGGATACCGAACTGCGGGACTTGTAAAAAAGCTTTCAAGTGGCTTCAAGAAAATGGTATTGATTATGAGTTCATTAATACCAAAGAAACTCCTCCAACTCGTGAGATGGTCGAAAACTGGGTTAAGTCTTTCGGTTCTGCGGCTATGCGAAACACCTCCGGTCAATCCTACCGGGCTTTAGGTGATGAAAAGAAAATTTGGACAGACGAGCAATGGATTGAGGCATTCGCTAAGGATGCAATGCTGCTCAAACGCCCCCTTTTCCTCAAAAATGGAACGGCTGTGCTGGTAGGTTTTAAAGAGAAAGATGAGGTAGTAAGGCAAAAGTTGGGACTTTAACAAAGATCCGCCCTACGTTTTTAACCGTGGGTTTCTCCTGCCTCCTTAATTTACTTAATCCTGAAAACCTGACCTTTAGGAATAAAAGGTAAATACCGACCCACAGGAATTAAAAAAGCGTGTTCTCGACGAATATGTAAATTATCGCAATAGCCATCAGTAATAATTAACAATGGTCCATTTTTGGGGAAATCATCCGCTTTTTCCAGTAAATCAATACCGGGTTGTAAAACAGTACCACCTCTACCCTTGACTTGAACTCTATCTGCTAGAGATTCTGGTGTTAAATAACCTTGATCATAAGCAAAAGCATCACAGAAAACAACCCGCACCAAAGAAACATCATGAGAAATACTATAACTGGCGATCGCCCCTAATGCCTTTCCCAATAATTCCCGCTCCATTGAACCAGAAGTATCT
>NZ_JAYGHA010000048.1:0-3468 GCF_034931405.1 Anabaena sp. UHCC 0451
ATCCTCTTAGAAAAAGCACATTTAGAAACGGCTAAAGCTTTAGCTATTGCTCTTCCTGACCCTGCCAGTACCCGGTTACTTTTGAAAAATGCTCTGACTATTGCACCTAATTTAGATGTAATTGCTCGCTCACACAGTAACAAAGAAATTGACCTTTTAACCCAAATGGGTGCAAAAGAAGTTGTCCAACCTGAATTTGAAGCCGCATTAGAGTTAGGAAATCATTTACTAAAAACCTTGGGTGGAGATGAAAGTTATATCCAAACTGTTATTAACACTATTCGCAAAGATAGATATTTAAGTGTTAGACCTGAACAAGCATAACCATTTTTTAATTAATCCTGATTCAGATATTAATTTCAAGATGCCAATATTTCTCATTTTTCTGACTAATGCCCAGAAGAGGAAGGTGAGGAAACCTCTACTGCCTAACTGCCGACAGCGGCTTTCATGGATTTGTTAGACTGAGGACACTAGGATTTTTCGGTTACATCTTTTGATAACGCCAGCAGACGAGGCTATTCATGCTTACAAATACCTTACTTCTTTCCAATCAACTCCCCAGTTTACAATATTCATCCACTACAGAACGCTTCGATGACACCTGGGAAGCGCCTCTGGCTACTCTTCTTGGACTTGGACGCGCCGCTGGTGCTGATTTTGTAGAATTATTTTTAGAACGTCGTAACTACATTAGTTGTTTAGCAGAAGACGACACCATCACCAGTATCTCCCCCAGTTTAGCGACTGGTGCAGGAGTGAGAGTATTTCGTGGCAAAGCTGACTGTTACGTTAGTACCAACAATCTGACATTTGCCGGCTTGAAAGCAGCCTTAGAAAAAGGTTTGTCTATCATGGGGTTGCAACTACCTGGACCTAGTGCTTTCATTCCCGAAATTAATCTGGAATTATTGAGAGACTACGCCACGAAACGCGGTAAAGATGGCTGGCTACCTTTATGCAGTTCCATCCGTGAAATGGGAGAAATCCTTCTTGATGGTACAGGCCAACTCAACAAAAAAGCCACTCACGTCCAATCACGCCGCGCTTCTTACTTCCGCGATTGGCAAGAAGTCTTAGTTGCTGCTAGTGATGGTACATTTGCTCGTGATGTTCGCCTTACTCAGTCCGTCGGCTTTAATATTCTTTGTGCTGATGGTGCTAACCGTTCTTCCATTGCTGAACGTGCAGGTAACACCAGTGACCCTAACTTTTTAAGAACCTGGGACTATCAACAAGCCTCCGAACAAATCGCCGAATCTGCGGGTAAAATGCTTTATGCAGATTACGTAGAATCAGGTAATTACCCCATTATTATGGCCAATCATTTTGGTGGTGTAATTTTCCACGAAGCCTGTGGACACCTATTAGAAACTACCCAAATTGAACGCCAAACCACACCATTTGCGGATAAAAAAGGCGAAAAAATTGCCCATGAAAGTTTAACAGCTTGGGATGAAGGACGCGCTGAGAATGCCTTCGGGACAATTGATATGGATGACGAAGGAATGCCAGCCCAAAGAACATTATTAATTGAAAAAGGCGTTCTCAAAAACTTCCTAGCTGACAGAACAGGTTCAGCCCGCACCGGACACCCAAGAACAGGTAGCGGTCGCCGTCAAAATTTCACTTATGCTGCTGCTAGTCGCATGAGAAACACTTATATTGATAGCGGCAAATACACCAACCAAGATTTATTTGCCTCCGTTGATAAAGGTATTTACTGCAAAAAAATGGGTGGTGGTAGTGTTGGCGCAACTGGTCAATTTAACTTTAGTGTTGATGAAGCTTATTTAATAGAAAATGGCAACCTTACCAAACCATTAAAAGGCGCTACTCTCATCGGTGAAGCCAAAGAAATCATGAATAAAATTTCTATGTGTTCCCAAGATTTAGAACTAGCTCCCGGTTTTTGTGGTTCTGTCAGTGGCAGCATTTACACCACAGTAGGACAACCCCATATTAAAGTTGATTCCATCACCGTTGGCGGCAGATAAAAACAACAAATAAAAATCATTTAGATGAAAACAGATAAACCATATCATCTGCGTCTATCTGTGTTTATCTGCGTTCAAAAATCTAAAATCCAAAATTGCATCATGTCTAACATTAAAGAAATCGCAACCTACGCTCAAGAAAACGCTGCCAAACTCGGCATTAAAAAATTCGATATTTACGGCTCAACTGTAGATGATACCAGCGTTCAAGTTGACCAAGGTGAACCCAAACAAGTAAAAGCTTCTAACCGTTCTGGTGTCACAGTTCGGGTTTGGAATGAAGAAAACACAATGGGTGTAACCAGCACCACAGATGTAGACCCCAAAGGCTTAGAATTAGCTTTACAAACTGCTTACGAAGCTAGTTTTTTTGGTGTTAAAGAAAACGTTCCTGATTTTAGTCCAGAAGCAACTATTCCCATTGAATACAATCCTAAAGAAAAAGCACTTCAAGCACCCGTTTCTGAACTAATCGAAAAACTATTAGTAGCAGAAAAAGAACTTTTAGCGGCTCATCCTGCTATTAAAGGAGTTCCTTATAATGGTTTAGCTCAAAGAGACATTGACCGATTTTATCTTAATAGTGATGGTGCTTTAAGAACTGAATCTCATTCTTTAGCTACAGTTTATCTTTACAGTAAAACTGAGGAAGAAGGTAAAAAACCCCGCAGTGCTGGCGCTTATCGAGTTAAGGAAAATGTGGCAGATTTAGATATTGCTGGTTGCATTAAAGAAACTGCTGATAAAACTATCAGTCATTTGCATTATGAAAAAATCACAACTGGAAAATATCAGGTAGTTTTTTCTCCTGAAGCTTTCTTGAGTTTATTGGGTGCTTTTTCTAATTTGTTTAATGCCCAAAGTATTTTGGATAATCAAAGTTTATCCAAAGCTGAAGATATTGGTAAACAAATTGCTTCACCTTTACTTTCAGTTTATGATGATGCTTTACATCCCGCAAATATTGGTGCAGAAAGTTTTGATGGTGAAGGTACTCCTACTCGTCAAATAAAATTAATTGAAAATGGTGTTTTAACCAGTTTTCTCCATAGTGCGGGAACAGCTAAACGGTTTAATACTCAACCTACTGGTAATGCAAGTATTGGGGCAAAGGTGAGTGTGAGTCCCAATTTTTATCATGTTTTTGCTGCAAGTAAATCTGAGCAAGAATTGAGTTTAGAAACTGCGGAAAATGTGATTTTAATTGATGATTTACAAGCTCTCCATGCTGGTGTTAAATCTTTACAAGGTTCGTTTTCTTTACCTTTTGATGGTTGGTTAATTAATAAAGGTGAAAAAACCAGTATTGAGTCGGCAACGGTAGCAGGTGATTTTCTGGAGTTATTGAAATCAATTGTTTATGTAGAGAAAGAGGTTGAGTTAACCCCAGGGGGTGTTTGTCCCAGAATTTGGATAAGTGAACTTTCTATTACTGGAGAGTAATATATAGCAGGAGTTAGGAGTCAGGAGT
>NZ_JAYGHA010000048.1:3543-26319 GCF_034931405.1 Anabaena sp. UHCC 0451
CAGAAGGAAGTTTTTCCCTGTTCCCTGTTCCCTGTTCCCTGTTCCCTAGTTAATAGTTAATTGTGCCATCAGGCATGACAGCATCACGCAAATCCGCACCCATCATATTTGTGGTACTCATTTCTGCTCTAATCAGATTTGCCTTGTTTAAATTAGCACCTGTTAAGTCGGTTCTAGCAAGATAAGCATCAACTAAATCTGCTTCAGTAAGGTTCGCTCCCCGCAGGTTAGCTCTACTTAAATCTGCTCTAATCAGTCTAGCAAAACTCAGATTGGCTCGATTCATTTTGGCTCTAGTTAGTTTAGCATCTGCCATCACTGCACCAGACAAATTAACATCTGTAAGTTCCGCATCTATCAAATTTGACCGTTCTAGTCTAGAGTTCATCAAATTAGCAGCTTTTAAATTTGCACCTCCCAGGTTAGTGTCACTCATAGAGGCGTTATATAAAATTGCGTCACTTAAATTAGCACCACTCAAATCAGCACCACGCAAGGTTGCTTCACTCAAGTTAGCGCCACTGAGATTAACTTTAGCTAAATCTGCACCGGTTAAATTCGCACCACGCAAGTCAGCTTTATGCAGGTTAGTACCCCGTAAAATAGCAGCAGCATAACCTCTCTTTTCTTCTCGGAGATTAGCACCACGCAAACACGCACCTGTGAGGTTAGCACCACTGAGGTCAGCACCACGTAAATCGGCATCCATCAAGTTAGCATCTAGCATATCCGCTAACGTTAAGTTAGCATTACGCAAATCAGCACCCTGTAAACTCGCACCATGTAAATCAGCATCATGCAAGTTAGCACTCATTAAATTAGCCTGATTTAAGTTAGCACCACTAAGATTTGTAGAAATCAAATTTGCCTTATTCAGGGTTGCCCGACTTAAATAGGTAAAAATTAATATAGCATTACGCAAATCTGCTTTATTTAAGTCTATACCAATCAAGTCTGCACCAAATAGATTTACTCCATTTAGTTTGGTTTCTGTAAATTTTGTTTCTCCATCTGCATATCGCTTGAGAAGTTCATTGGCATTCATATTTTTTCGTGGTCAATTACTATTATGATTCTCAATTTTATCCAGGCTCAATAATGATTAAAATTGCCATTATTGTTTTTTATTGAATGGGTATTTTGTGGGTGGTGCTATAAGTTGACAGGTATTATCTTTATCATCTTCATTATCTTCATAGATATCCATATCATCATCCTCATCAATTTCTGCTATTGCAAGATGAGGATTAGCAAGTGTGCTAGTTTCTTCAGATGAATATCTGCTCATCTTTTGATTTTGATTTTGATTTGAAGTTGCAGAAATATTATTATATAAACCTCGCATAGATTGAATAATTGCACCTGCGGCTTGAGTATTTTCATCCTGGTTGCCTAGAGATATAACCGCATTATTGATTTTAAATTCAAGTTCTCCTATTGTGGAACAAGAATCAAATAATTTCTCTAATAAGTTATCAAGTTCTTCAGCCCTGAGTTTCAACCAGTCTTCTTCTTGGAAATAGGATTTATTATTCAGTGCAAAAAGTAAAACTAATTTAGCCCTAAGTGGGTTAGTATATTTCATAATATTTTGACGTAAATCAAACTGATTATATTCATATTTAATTTCCGGGTTTGTAAATTCCTCTAGAGGATTTGATAATATTTGTGGCTGAATTTGGTTGGATATTATTCCTGTAGCTTCTTCTGGATAAGGTTGATTAAATATTATTCCTGTTAATTCTTCATTGATGATATATAATTTTTCTATTTCATTTAAAATTACATTGGCTACTATAGAATATTCACCTGGTTTGTTCAGGGTATTAACCACTTTAGTTAAAGTATAATTCACGTGTTCTAGAGTTGGGTTAAAACTGCATAGTTCCTGAATTAAATCTATAAATTCAAATTTATCTAGCGTTTCTTGATCATTCTCCCAACTATTTTTACAAGCACAAAATATTAATTTTTTAATCCGTCTTGAGTTTTCATGCTGTTGTAAATTGTTAGCCGCTTGATCGATAATAAATTGAGTGTTCATCAGTAAAGCTCCTGCACAGGTATCAGATAGCAATAAATTATAGCTGGATTTGCGCTCTAGTGGGTAGCAAAACTTTTCTATCAGTCTAGTAAAAGTAACATTTGTGACAAGAAAGATTCAAGCATTTCAAACTTTGATCCAAAAGCGGATATTTGCCCCTATTCTCACTGGAAATCAAACTTTTCAGCCGCCTTTTTTGCTAAGTCTACCTATTTTACGGGATCTTCCCGCCCGGTTAATTGCTTTGGGTGTTTTTCCGGTTCATGTTCAGATTTAACAATTTAATGGTATGCTTGTACTATTGCAGAATTAAATGCTCGTTTCGGTCAAGTGGAGTGCGTGAACAGCTATTCATGGTTGTTCAGCGTTCTCCCTTGACTTTTGTTATCTATTTTCTGGCTGTAAGTTAAATTGAGATAATTGGATTCCTGAATATTGTAAAGTTTGATTGATGAGGAGGAAATAAGATATATGAACAGTTGTATTTTAATGGCGGAAATTTATGATGCTCCCCAACTGCGTCATACACCAGACGGGTTGGAAGTGACAGAAATGATAGTCCATGTTTCAGGAGTGCGTCCAGATGATCCTTCACACCCTTTAAAAGTGGTAGGCTGGGGTAATTTGGCCAAAGAGATTCATCAAACTTATCATCCAGGCGATCGCGTGATCATCGAAGGACGCTTAGGCATGAATACTTTTGATCGTCCCGAAGGTTTTAAAGAAAAACGTGCTGAGTTGACAGTACAACGAATTCATGCTATGGGCAAAGGTGTACAGACGAATCAACCAGCAGCACAACGTCCCCCAGAGATTGTATATCATCAACCCAGCAGTCCAGCACCAGCCCCAACTACAACTTTTACAAATCCAGCACCCCAACCCACAACCCCCGAACCTGTCTATCAACCAGCAAGTTCTCAACCTCCATCCTATCAACCCGTAACAGAAGCAGAACCAGATCCAGACGACATTCCATTTTAAGGGGATTGGGGATTGGGGATTGGTGATTGGTGATTGGTGATTGGGTTATTAACCTTCCCCATCTCCCCATCTCCCCACCTCCCCATCTCCCCATCTCCCCAGTCCCCTACTCTCCGCTGGCTTCACCCCATTCCCGAATAGCGGGGAAAACAGAAGAGTAATCATCTTCGGGATAGGACATATTCATTGCTGACTGTAAGATGTTCCTTACACCCTCAATACTGCTGAGATTCAAACCAAGGGATTTAGCTTCAGAGATAAATAAATCTATTTCTTTGATCAATTGCTTGGTAGGTAAGTTGGCCTTGGTATAATTGCCATCTAACATCCGTTTCAGGTTTTGATCAAAGGTAGGCGCATAAAGTTTACTATCGCGCAGGATTCGCATAAATAAGTCTACATCAATGCCTTGCAACTGGACAAAAGCCAGACTGAGGGCAAAGCTAGTAGTGAGGGAAGCAATGAGTTGATTAAGTGCTAGAGTTAGGGATGATGCAGATCCTACAGGACCTATGTATACAGGATTAGCTCCAAAATGTTCCAGTAACTTGACATGGCGTTGATACTGTTCTTGTTCACCACCGACCATGACAATTAATTTGCCAGTTTCAGCTTCTGGGATACTACCGAGTACAGGCGCTTCTATATACTCACCACCTGCTGCCACTACCGCATCTCTGATTTCTTGGCTTTCTAGGGGAGTAATTGTCCCCATTTGAATGATGCTGCGTCCTGATAAAGTATGCCAAGAAGTATCTGTGAGCAAGACATGATAAATCGCTGCGGCGTTGGATAGCATGAGAATGATACAGTCAGCAGAACGAATTGCTTGACGAGGTTTTGTGGCAATTTCAGCCCCTGCTGCTTGTAGTGGTGCTAATTTTTCTGGGGTGCGGTTGTAAGCAATTAGCTCTATATTTGCAGCTAATAACCTTTGAGCCATCGGTAGTCCCATCAATCCAGTTCCCAGAAATGCCACCTTCATGTTTCACTTTCCTTAGTCATTGGTTATTGGTCATTGGTCATTGGTACAAAAGGGAATAGGGAATAGGGAATAGGGAATAGGGAATATAAGAAATTTCCCCCCACCTCCCCACCTCCCCAAATTAAAATTAGCCTCCTGCGGCAAAAGTGGCCATAATCACAACTGAAAGTAAGAGTCCGGGGCTAAGTAGAGTTACTAACACAATCAGGTCATGAGCAGTCATAGTTATTGCTTTCCCAAGGTTTTTAACTTTAAAGTAATCACTGTTATCCTAGTCCAATAAAGACGGATATCAGGATTCACCAAATATAGTTTTAATGTCAGGAGGCAGGAGAATTTAGAATTTAGAATTTAGAATGAAGAATTAAGGAGTTAGGATGTAGGGGAAGACAAGATTTTTACCAATGTCCATTCTTCATTCTTCATTCTTCATTCTTCATTCCCCAGTCACCAATCACCCCTATTCTGGTATAGTTAATCCTTGGAGCGATCGCTGGCTTTGTGTTTCTGTTAATCCCTTGCTCTGTACTAGAACCCCAAAGTTACCCAGTCCTTCCGGTGAAATCAGTTGGTGTAATGCTTCCCGGCGGTTTAGCATTTGTGATATTGATTGTTGTTGATAGGAAAGGGCAGCTATTCTTTCTCCTAAACCCAAGGCCATCAAAAATAAACCTTGTTGTGTCCAACCCACTTGATTTAAACCGCAGCTTTTGCCCCATCTTTCTAAAGCTGTAAAATCAACATGGGCGGTGATATCTTGTTGCCCAATATTGATGTAGGGGTGATCATGATGACGATGTTGGTAGTAGCATTGTAGAGTTCCTTGCGATCGCCTGGGGTGATAATAACGGCTGGCAGGGTAGCCATAATCAATTGTTAACACATACCCGCGTTGCAAGCAGTCAGCCACTATACCCAACCAATCCAAAGCTGCTAAATTAATTTCACTACGATAACCATCATCATAGGCACTTTGGCTTATATCAATTCCCACTAATTGCAAATATTCTGCTAACTGCGGTGTAGATGCTTCCCCTACTACTTCTATAAATGAATGATCAGGAATACTATTTTCCCCATCTTCCTGAAGAGTGACATAAATTTCCTGCAATTTTCCCGCTGCTATGGTGAACTGATGCACGGGAAAGGCATCCACTAACTCATTAGAAAAAAAACAGCCTGTGATGGAGTTTGGCGCTATTTCCGGCAAATTACACCACCTGACAGTAAACTCCTGTAAACGTTGTTGTTGTTCTTGTTTAAGAAAAGGAGATTTTTCAACAATGATGTATTCTAGGGCTGCAAAAAAATCTGGATGGTGTAGTTTTAGGTAATTGAGAATATGAGATGCTAAAATTCCCTGACCTGCTCCCATTTCCATTAAATGAAAAGGCTTTGGTTGACCTAAAATCTCCCACATCTGTAAAAATTGTCCTGCTAGTAATTCCCCAAAGTCAGCCCCTAAACTGACAGAGGTAAAAAAATCGCCACCCCGAAACCCAATTTTCACAGCATCGCTGGCATAATATCCTTGTTGTGGGTGATATAAAACCATATCCATGTATTCAGCAAAAGTAATGCGCTGTTGGGGACTTGCAGCTATGCGACTAGCTATGGCTTGACAGAGTGCGGGGTTAGAATCCATAAAATACTTAATGTTTAACTCTCTAAAATATTAGAGTCTGTTGCTAGGGTTTGCGCCCCTCTTTGCATCAGTTCAATATCTGCTTTTGACCAAGAACGAGGCGCTTGACAGTGATGAGCAGCTAATAGACCCCATAACCCTCTCGGTATGATAATTGGGACTACTAGATTAGCGCGAACTTGGATACTGCGAAGAAAATCTCGGTGACAAGTTTCAATGGGTTCTAATTCAATATTAGCGATCGCACTGACCCGACCTGTTAAGTACAAAGCAGCATACTTATCGTTAAAACAATCATCGGCTCCAGTGGAACCTAAAATCGAAAATTCCTCAGAATTCAAAGATTCAAATGTTACCTGTCCCAGCCATTGCTCATAAAAGTAATACAAAACTACACGGTCAATCTGGAGTGATTCCCTAAGTTGATTCATAGTCTGTCGAACTAACTCATCCCGCTGCATTTTGCTGACAAGGCGCTTGAGCAATCTTTGCAAACCCTGTTCACGATGATGATTTGGGAGATATTCAAATTCTGAATGAGAATGAATTTGCACAGGACTAAAATTAATGATTAAGTAAAATACTTTGGTTTTATATAGTAACTTATTAAACCTGATTATAAAAAACTATTATATCTAAATTTCAACATTAATTTTTAATTAAATGAGTATATAGCAATCCTATTTGATTTGTGAATATTGTAAGAGTCAGATCCCCGACTTCTTAGAGAAGTCGGGGATCTTGTTGTTCATAACTAACTGATACATATCCTAATTAAATAATTAAGCAATAATTAATTTTGCTAGATATTTTTGAATATTTAAATCAATTTAATACCATTTTCGATGTGTATATAATGTATGTATTTTAGCTAAAAAGTATTTAATTAAAGATATAGAGACGTACAAATGCACGTCTCCATATTTTCAACAATAGCTTAATAGTGGGCGTATCGGTTATCTATCCACAGATCCCATGATCACGTCAATACTACCGAGAATAACCACAATATCAGCCACCTTCATACCACGTAGTAAATGAGGAAGAATTTGCAGGTTATTGAAATCTGCGGCGCGAATTTTCCAACGCCAGGGGAAGACGTTATTTTCACCAACTAGGTAAATACCCAGTTCACCTTTACCACTTTCTACACGGGAATAAATTTCACCTTTAGGAATTTTAAAAGTAGGTGAAACTTTCTTACCAATGTACTGATAATCAAAAGCGTCCCATTCTGATTTTGCTCCAGCCATTAACCGTTTAGCTTCCAGGTTTTCATAGGGACCACCAGGTAAACCTTTAATAGCTTGTTTAATGATTTTCACGGATTCGCGCATTTCCCGCATCCGCACCATGTAACGAGCGAGACAATCGCCGGCGGTTTCCCACTGTACATCCCAGTCGAAATCATCGTAACATTCGTAATGGTCAACTTTCCGCAAGTCCCACTTCACCCCAGAAGCGCGTAACATTGGACCAGAAAGCCCCCAGTTAAGAGCTTCTTCGCGGGTAATTGTGCCAATACCTTCAATCCGGCGACGGAAGATAGGGTTATTGGTAACTAAGCGTTCATATTCATCAACTTTGGGGATGAAGTAGTCACAGAAATCTAAACACTTATCTACCCAACCATAAGGTAAATCAACCGCTACACCACCCACACGGAAATAGTTGTTATTTACCATGCGATAACCTGTGGCCGCTTCCCACAGATCATAAATCATTTCCCGTTCCCGGAATTGGTAGAAGAAGGGAGTTTGAGCGCCCACGTCCGCCAGGAATGGACCAAACCATAATAGGTGGTTAGCAATGCGGTTTAGTTCCAGCATGATGACGCGGATGTAACTAGCGCGTTTGGGAACTGCGACACCTGCTAGTTTTTCGGGTGCGTTGACTGTCACCGCTTCGTTAAACATCCCCGCAGCGTAGTCCCAACGGCTGACGTAGGGGACATACATGATTGTGGTACGGTTTTCGGCGATTTTCTCCATTCCTCGGTGCAGATAGCCTATGACTGGTTCACAGTCAACGACATCCTCGCCATCCAATGTCATAATTAGCCGCAGAACCCCGTGCATTGAGGGATGGTGAGGTCCCATATTTAGCACCATTGGTTCAGTGCGGGTTTCTATTCTACTCATAGATGTGGTGTTCTCCCGTTGTCAAGAATTTGTATTGAACCGCCAAGATGCTAACCAGATACGATTTACTGCATCTGCCAATTTTTAGCTTGTCAGGATAGCAGGGTTGGAGTTGTACTTGATGTTTTATTTTGTCCAGCTTCTTCAATTATTATAGGGATCTGGTGATTTAAGAAATTGTGAGTCTGGTTTTTTTCTTTTCTGTTTGGTTGCGGGGTAGGTGCAATTTTTATGGATGGTGTTGTTTGTATCTAAGTTTTATTAAGGTTTGGGTGGTTTTGCTGGTTTTCAGATATATTTATTTTATAGTTGGGCTAATTAATTTTTATGGCTCACGCAGAGGCGCAGAGTCGCAGAGAGAGAAGCAAGAGTTTTTATTATGAATTATTTACAGGTTTATATTCAAGAAGTTAGTCAAGTTTATCAAGGACAAAATGCTACTGAACACAGTTATCGTCCAGCTTTAAAGAAGTTAATAGATTCTTTAGATTCTCAAATTCAAGCTATTAATGAACCGAAAAGAATCGCTTGCGGTGCGCCGGATTTTGTGGTGAAAAATGGTATTTTAGAAATTGGACATATTGAAGCTAAAGATATTGGTATTTCTCTGAAAAAAGTAGAAAAAACTGCTCAAATGGGGCGTTATTTTCAGGCTTTAGGTAATTTGATTTTAACTGATTATTTAGAATTTCGCTGGTATATTCAAGGAGAATTAAAATTAACTGCATCTTTAGGAACTATTGATAAAAACAAAAAAATCAAAGTTGATAAACAAGGAATACAAGAGGTTGATCAACTTTTACGGCAATTTTTATTAGCTAAAGTTCCCCAAGTCACCACACCGAAGGATTTAGCTAAACGTATGGCTAGTTTAGGACAATTAATGAGAGATGCTATCAAAAGTGCTTTACAGGATGTAGATAATGGGGGAATGTTACGTCAGCAGTTGGAATCATTTCAACGAGTATTAATTAAAGATTTGACGGTAGAACAATTTGCGGATATGTACGCCCAAACTATTTGTTATGGGTTATTTGCAGCGCGGTGTAATACTGATAATCCTCATACTTTTTCACGGGAAACAGCAGCTTTTAAGTTACCAAAAACTAACCCATTTTTAAGGAGTATTTTTGGACAAATAGCGGGTCCTGATTTAGATGATAGAATTAGTTGGGCTGTGGATAATTTAGCGAATATTCTGCAACAAACGGAAATGGCAGAAATTCTCAAAGATTTTGGTAAACGTACCCGCAGAGAAGATCCTGTTGTCCATTTTTATGAAACGTTTTTGGCAGAATATGATCCGAAAATGCGAGAATCAAGAGGGGTTTATTATACTCCTGAACCTGTGGTTAATTATATTGTTAAAAGTGTGGATTATATTCTCAAACATAAATTTAATATTAGTAAGGGTTTAGCAGATTCTAAAAAGATTAAAATTCCTAATTCCAAGGGTGAGGGAACTATCGAAACTCATCAAGTTTTGATTTTAGATCCTGCTGTGGGAACGGGAACTTTTATGCACAGTGTGATTAATTATATTTATGATGGGTTTAAATCTCAAAAGGGGATGTGGTCAAGTTATGTGAGTCAACATTTATTACCCCGTTTATTTGGGTTTGAATTGTTGATGGCACCTTATACTGTAGCACATATGAAGTTAGGTTTACAGTTGCAAGAATTGGGTTATGATTTTAGTTCTGAGGAACGGTTAAGGATTTATTTAACTAATACATTACAAGAATCTTTTCAGTTAGAAGATCAAGTTGTTAGTTTTGGTTATCAAATTAAACAAGAAGCAGAAGCAGCAAAAGGAATTAAGCAAGAAACTCCAGTTATGGTAATTATGGGAAATCCTCCCTATTCTGGACACTCTGTAAATACAGGTGATTGGATTAAAAATCTTTTAAATGGTAAAGATACTATTTCTAGTAGTAAAACAGAAAGTTATTTTGAAGTTGACGGAAAACCTTTAGGTGAGAAAAACCCCAAATGGTTAAATGATGATTATGTAAAATTTATTCGCTTTAGTCAATGGAGAATTGAAAAAACAGGTTATGGGATTTTAGCTTTTATTACCAATCATGGATATTTAGATAATCCCACTTTTCGGGGAATGCGTCAAAGTTTAATGAAAACTTTTGATGAAATTTATGTTTTAGATTTACATGGTAATAGCAAGAAAAAAGAAGTTTGTCCTGACGGTTCAGCAGATGAAAATGTTTTTGATATTCAGCAAGGGGTAGCAATTGGATTTTTTATTAAATATGAAAATAAAGAACAAAATAGTCAGAAACAATTAGCAAATGTTTATCATGCTGATTTATGGGGTATGAGAGAAGTTTACGAAAATAAAGAATTAATTAGTGGTAAATATAATTGGTTAGCTGAAAATGATTTACAATCTACTATTTGGGAAAAGTTAGAACCAAATACACCATTTTATTTATTTAAACCTCAAAATAGTGATTTAAAAATTGAATATGAACAAATGTGGAAAATTAACGAAGTTATGAATGTCAATGTTTTAGGTTTTCAAACCCATCGAGATCATTTTGCTATTGATTTTCATAAAGAAAGTATTACTCAAAAAGCTAGAGAACTGAGAGAAAATAATTTATCTAATCAAGATTTTGCTAACAAATATAATATCAAAGATAATCGAGATTGGCAATTAGATAAAGCTCGTAAATTAATTCGTTCGGATAATCAATGGCAAGATAAAATAATTACCTGTTTGTATCGCCCTTTCGATTGGCGTTACTGTTATTTTAGTTATGTTACAATGGATTATCCTAGACGAGAATTACTCGATCATGTTTTTAGAAAAGATAATTTGTGTTTGTTATCTTCAAGACAACAAGCAACTTTAGGTTATAGACATTGTTGGGTTTCTATGCACGTTCCTGAATCTTGTGTTGTTTCTACTACGAGTCGTGAGGGTAATCAAATTTACCCTCTCTATCTTTACCCAACAGATACCCCAACTTTATTTGATTCTACACCAACTAACGCACCTGGAGAACGTAAACCAAACTTATCCCCGAAATTTATTACAGAATTTTCCCAAAAATTAGGTTTAGAATTTATTTTTGATGGAAAAGGAAACCAAAAACAAACCTTTGGACCAGAGGATATTTTTAATTACATTTACGCTGTTTTTCATTCTCCTAATTACCGTCAACGCTACGCCGAATTTTTAAAGATTGATTTTCCCCGTCTTCCTTTAACTTCTAATTCCGCGCTTTTTTGGGAGTTAGTTATTAAAGGTAATATATTAGTACAATATCATTTAATGAAAGAAACAGGGACATATATTTCTACTTATCCTATTCCTGGTTCTAATATTGTCGAACAAGTTAAATATAACGAAAATCATCAACAAATTTGGATTAATTCTGAACAGTATTTTGAACAAGTTCCGCCGCAAATCTGGAATTTTTACATTGGTGGTTATCAAGTTTGTCAAAAATGGCTGAAAGATAGAAAAGGGAGAGAATTGAATTTTGATGATATTAGCCATTATCAAAATGTTATTTCTATCATATCGGAGACTATGAAGATTATGGGAGATATTGATAAAATTATTGAAAAATATGGTGGTTTTCCGTTAGAATAATAGTTAACAACAAGATATGAAGACAGACACGATATTTTACACATGACTGCAAAATCTCCCCAGTGTTTTATTTGAACTGCTAGAACAGTCACCAACACTAGCTTTACACTACGAATTTTCCTCAGTGGAAATCAAAGAATTAGCACGTCGAATAGATGGCTTATTTTTACCCAAACCAGAGTACCCACAAGACCCGATTTATTTTGTAGAAGTACAATTTCAAAGCGATGATAATTTATACTGGCGATTAATTACAGAAGCAGTTCTTTACTTAAACCAAAATAAACCTCACAGAACATGGCAAGCGGTTGTATGTGGGCAAATCGGGATCTTGACCCTGGAATACCTTTAGCATATCAAAGTTTACTTACTGCTGAACTAATTCATGTTATTTATTTAGATGAAATAGTTGATACATCATCTTCAATTGGTTTAGGAATTATTAAATTAGTAGTTTCCCCTGAAGATAAAGCTATCCAACAAGCAAAAACTTTGATCAATTTGGTAGAAAAAGCAGATGCGGCCAAGAGTCGAAATCTTTTAGAATTAGTAGAAAGAATGTTAGTTTACAAATTCTCATCCTATAGCCGTCAGGAGTTAGAAGCAATGTTTGGATTAACAGAATGGCAAAAAACCCGATTTTATCAAGAAATTGAGGAACATACGAAGTTAAAAGTAGAGTTGGAAACGAAGTTAAAAACTATTCCTAGACTATTAAATGAGGGGCTAACTGTAGAACAAATTGCGTGTATACTTGAGTTAGATATCGAGGCGGTAAAACAAGCAATTACAAAGCAAAATAATAAATAGACATGGGATGAATAAATCAGGGTTGATACACCCTAATGATGTTTTCACAAGATGCGTAGCACGAAAAAAAACAGTGTCAAAATTTGCAATCTCATGTTTTTAAACATGAGTTTTTTCTGTTCCCTGTTGCCCGTTCCCTGTTCCCTCTGAAAGATAATTTTACAACACCAGAACAAATTGCTGAACTGTTTCAAGATTGGAGGGGAATTGATTTTAATGCTGTTATTGACAAACAAAAAGTAGTTAAAGTTTAATAAAGTAATCAACTCATAATGCAATCAAATTTACAAACACAAATAGATTTAGAAGAAATTGCTTTTTCCCATATTCCTGTTCTCAGTCAGGAAGTTATTACAGGTTTAAATATCCAACCTGGTGGAAATTATTTAGATTTAACTGTTGGTGGTGGTGGTCACAGTCGGTTAATTTTAGAAACTGAGGAAAATGTTAATGTCACCGCAGTTGACCAAGATGAAGATGCTTTAAACGCAGCAAAAGAGAATTTATCAGAGTTTGGAAATAGGGTTAATTTTATTCATAGCAATTTTGCAAATTTCTCATTTTCCGCAAATAGTTATGATGGTATTTTAGCAGATTTGGGGGTAAGTTCCTATCATTTAGATAACCCAGAACGGGGTTTTAGTTTTAGGAATACTGCAAATTTAGATATGCGAATGAACCAGCAACAATCTTTAACTGCTGGGGATATTATTAATGAGTGGGATGAACAAGAATTAGCGGATATTTTCTTTAAATATGGTGAGGAAAGACTTTCTCGACGCATAGCAAGAAGAATTGTAGAAAAGCGTCCATTTGAAACGACTACAGAATTAGCAAATGAGATATTTTATGCCGTACCTCCTAAATATCGTCATGGGAGAATTCACCCTGCAACTCGTGTTTTTCAAGCTTTGCGAATAGCAGTTAATGATGAATTGAAAGTATTAGAAACATTAATAGAAAAAGCACCTAACGCGCTTGTTTCTGGGGGAAGAATTGCAATTATTAGTTTTCACAGTTTAGAAGATAGAATAGTCAAACACGGTTTAAGAAATTTAGATTTATTAAGAGTGTTGACAAAAAAACCAATTATTGCGACAGAGGAAGAAATTAAAGAAAACCCTCGTTCTCGTTCTGCTAAATTGAGAATAGCAGAAAGAAAATAATATAATACAATACACAATACAAGATCCCCGACTTCTCCAAGAAGTCGGGGATCTGAAAGCCCATAATTTTTGAGTTCACCACAACGCCGTTTTACCTAAGTTTATGACCTGGTTAAACCAGGTGGGAACGGGTGTTGCTCGTTTAAAGTTTCCGGGTACATAGCCCGGTATACTGCCACAAGAACGAATTGGTTCCCTTTTCGTTAAAGACATAGATCAAAAAACTTGAGGGCAGTCACCAACGTCGTAGTGCAACTAATTTATTATAACTGTGAAAAACAATTTGTGTAGTGGGGGGAGAAAAATTTTTGTCTGTTGTCAGAATTAATTTTTCTCCCCAGTTCCCAGTCCAAATTTAAGCGGGATACCAAATGGATTCTATGGTTTGAATGATAGACTCTATGATGTTTCGATTTTGCTGATCTAGCAAGACTGTGATATGCCCTAGTTTACGTCCTGGACGAGATTCCATTTTACCATACCAGTGCAGGTAAGCGTGAGGAATAGCTGCTAGTTTTTGGCGTTGTTTTAAATAATCATTGTGTGATGTTTCATACCCTAATAGATTAACCATAACTGCACCGGAACAATGTAAACCGGAATTAGTCAAAGGTAAACCAGCAACTGCTCTCAGGTGTTGTTCAAACTGGGAAGTTTCACAAGCATCTAAGGAGAAATGCCCAGAATTATGAGTGCGTGGGGCAATTTCGTTTATCAGTATTTTACCATCAGCAGTGATAAATAATTCAATGCCAAAAATGCCTACAGCTTGGAGACTATTTAATATTGTATGAGCGATCGCATTTATTTTTGCTGCTTGTTCGGGTGTAATATCCGCTGGTGCAATTACTCGGCGACAAACTTGTTGTTCTTGTTGGGTTTCTACCACTGGGTAGGTAACAATTTCCCCATGCACAGAACGCGCTGCAATTATAGCTAATTCTCTGGTAAAAGGGACAAATTCTTCTGCTAAGAAATGTGTATGATTTTGATTTACTACTGTTGACAAACTAGCTAAATCATGGATAATAAAAGTTCCCTGGCCATCATAACCATGTCGTCTGGCTTTAATGACAATGGGAAAACCTAAATATTCTATTTTTGATTCAATATCCTCTGATTTTTCCAGAGCGAAAAACTGGGGAACTGGTAATTTTAAATCTCGTAAATAGCAACGTTGATGATATTTATCTAATAAAGGAGATAAAGCTGCTAATCTGGGACGAAAACAAACACCTTGTTTCTCTAACAAAGATAAACCATCTAAGTTAACAAATTCATTTTCAAAGGTGATGACATCGCATTTTGTAGATAAAATTTCCGTTGCTGCTGCATCATCAACTGCTGCAAAAACCGTATCTTCAGCAATAGATACAGCGGGATCATTTTTGTTCGGAGTTTGTACTATTAATTCTACTCCTAATTTTTTGGACGCATCCCCCATCATCCAGGCCAGTTGTCCACCACCAATTATACCAATACGCTTTATCGACATCCTAACGACTCACGAGTTGTAACACCAGTTTGAGAATTTATACCACTGGCTTTTTGACATAGCTCTTTAATTTGCGCCCGATCTAGAATAGCATCTGTAAAGTCTGCACCTGTAATGTTGACATCAGTAAAAACGGTACGCAACAAAATAGCTTCTAACAAAACAGCATCACTTAAATCAGCCCCGTTTAATTTTACTTCATTAACCATTGCATTGGTTAAATCTGCTCCATGTAAATTTGCTTTTGTCATCACTGACGCACTCAAAACTGCCCCCCGTAAGTCAGCACCTGTAAAATTAGCCAATTCTAAATTAGCGTTAGAAAACTCCGCAGCTTGTAAACTTTGTCCCGAAAAATCATGTCTTCCTAACTCAGCATTACTAAATGATAGGGGATGAGTCCAGTCAGTTGCTAGTGCTGAAGATGTCACACACCAAATGATAACTGCTACAAGTAATCCTACACCCCGCCATAAATATATCATTTGTTAACCATTTGTAAGGTTTCATGTATTTCAGTTTACCTCATTATCGTGGTAAGAATATCTGGTGGTCTTAATATTTTGTAATTAAATTTTTTTGTCTTCTGGGCAAGATTTTGGAAATTCTATCGAAAGGTTGATAAATTAATTATTCCTTAAGAGGTTAGCAGTTACTCAATCTGTAATTTACAATTTACTTTACATTTATTGATATTCATGATTGTAAGTAAAGTTTATTGTAGTTTATTGCAAACAGTCGCTGTTGGCTGTTAGTCTTTTGATTAAGGGAATATCAACGGCTAAACTAAATTTCAAGATTATGTAATTAGCGTTAATCTTATAAGCATTTCTTAGCTTGTCAGGAATCTCCGACAAATCTATATTCACTAACTACTCAAACTGAAACCTAAAATTTGTATGTTCATGATCAATCATTACTCTATCGAATGGATCGAAGCTTGGTGCATGGAAAACGGCTGGACAGATTTATTTGTAGAACGCCGTGATAACTATTGGGCGTTTCCTCCTGGTGGAGTCATGCCAGAACCAATTCCAGTTCATGTTTTGAGAGTAATTAAAGAACAGAATGGATTAACAAATCAGGAGATATATTGGTCAATAGCGGCTGTAGTTATTACCATTTTATCTGTAATTTATACCTTTACTTTAAAGTGTCCGATGCCTTTAGTTTTTGCTTTCGCGTTTAATGCTGTGACAGTAGCACAACTTGAAACGGAAGATGTGTAGATTATTGATTTTGGCAAGTTTGGTATTTTGGAAAAACTGCTTTCTTGAAAAGTGAAAAAGAGAGCAGTTATTAATTTTATGAGCAACGTCACCGTGAATTATGGAAGAATTATTAGAACTCAGAGAATTAGTGATTACAGGCAACTTAGAAGCTGCCCTAAATTTAATAGATGAATTAGAGGAAATGAGCAAAGAAGATAAAATTAATAAAATTTATAGTTATTGTGTCATTTTGTTAGTTCACTTAATTAAACAACAGTCAGAAAAACGCACAACCAATTCCTGGGATGTTTCTATTCGTAATGCTACGGATGCAATTATTCGAGTTAACAAGCGCCGAAAATCTGGAGGTTATTATTTGCATAAAGAAGAACTAGAGGAGATTTTGTTAGAAGCTTATGCTCGATCATTAGATAATGCTGCTTTAGAAGCTTTTGGGGGAATTTATGATGGATTAACTTTAAAAAATATGATAGACCAAGAATTGATTATTAAGCAAGCTTTAGATTTGATATTTTAGTTAAAATTTCTTGTTCCCATACTCTGTATGGGAATGAATTTTAGAAGGCTCTGCCTTCTGTTAAATTAGAGTCAGAGACTCTATGACGGCAACGAGATAAAAGCTTACTCCTGACTCTTGATGTAATAATCAAATCTTTCCCGCAGTTGTTCAATGGTTAAATTCTGAGTCCAATATTCTATTAAAGCATGACCAAAAGCCCAAGCATTGTGGTCTGGTGTACCAGGATTTTTTAACAACAAAGGCCAGAGAGATAATAAATCAAAATTACGTGATTTAGAACCGTCTGTATTTAACAATGGAAACAGTTCATAAGCCATTTGTAATTTACCAATAACTATAGGTAATTGTTCCACAGGAATTTGTTCTGCTAACAGATAAGCAAGGGTAGGTGAACCTGTTGATAAAGTAGAAACAAATTGCAAAACAGGACTTTTCAAAAGTGCCGTAAGTCCTTGGGTAGTTGCCATTTGAAAGGTGTAATGATCTATTATTTTAGCAGCTTCGGTAATGCGGGTTTCTAAGTTGCGTAAAAAGCGAGTGAGACGTAATTGTTTAGCCGGATCTATTGCTGATAATAATCCTAAAGATAATTCTTCCACATTCCAAGCATTGCGTCCAGTTTTTACGTCATTTGTAACAATGGGTAAAACCAAATTAGAGAAACTTCCTAACAGTTGATTTCTATATTCTGTAGCTTCTCTGATAGAAATTTCTTTGGGTTTATTTCCCATTTTCCAATTATAGGGAGGTTGCCATTCACGGATAGGACGGAGTTTATCTACTTGGGTAATAATGGTAATGATGGGTAAATCTGTGACTTCTGATTTTATATCTTCGAGAAAATCTACATCCATTTGTAAAGCGGGATCAAGTGCGGGAGTAACTAATAATAATAAATCCGCTTTTGTGGCATAATCAATGACTAAATCCCGCAAATCATCACGTTTTACTTGTTCATAACCGGGAGTATCGCAAAGGTTGAGAATTTCACCGCTTTCTGTTTGCCAATGATAGGTTTTAATTTCATCGGTGCTAGGTAAAACATCAACCGCAGCAAGTTCACTTTGAAAAAGTGTATTAATTAAACTACTTTTTCCTGCACTTGTCCGTCCGATAATGAGAATATTAATCGGCTTTTGTGCTACTTTTTCTGGTGGTTCTGCTTGGGTGAGAATGTCGCGTAGGGTTTGGGTTTTAGGTTGGGGTAATTCGGGGGTAGGTAATTCAATTTTCGTCCCTGCATAAAGGGCGATTGCTTGTTTGCATAAGTTCCGTAAAGTCGCTTCTCTTAATACTTGACTCAAATTTATTAGTAATTCTTGAGAAGCGCGATTATTCACACCTTCACTAGCTTTTTTAGCTACAGCAGCGACGGGATTTAAGAACCATTGCGCGAAATTCCAAACTCGTAAAAATTTGCGTGCAGATGGTTCTAATTTGCGATAAACTTCATAAGATTGATAAGCTTGTCCAACGGTAACTTGATTGAAAACAGGGGATAGTTTTTGCATCCATTTATCCATGTCATCAACTGTACCGCGAATTAATCCATAGACTTGGGGTATGTAGATATTTAGTAAAGGATATTTAATTTCTGGGTTATAAATTTGTGCGATCGCAATTACTAAATCTTGACATCTTTTCCAGAAAGTTTGCAAATCTTCCCAAATAGGAGGATCATTTTGTGCATCATTGATAACTTTGTTTAATGCTGTTTCTATTTGTTGGGTTTTGTCTTTTTCTGTGGAAACATCTATTTGATTTTCACTACTAGATTCTAATTCTTCCCGCACCTGTGCAAAAACAGCTTCAATTTGATTTACTGCGGGTTTAGTCCATTTTACTAATAACCACCTCCAACCTACAAAGATAATAGTAAAAATTGCCCATATCCAACTTATTCCCCAAGTGTTAATTTGTGTTCCTGCGGATATGAGTAAGAAACCGATAATTATCGCTATTGGTGAGATGAGAATTAGCCATTGCCAAGGTTTTAAACGTAACATTTTTTGATACCTGTCTTTTGTATTTTGTATATTTCTATTGTGAAGCTAATGCTTCTGTAATAGTTGGTTGTGTGTAACAAAGTGTAATTATCTCTTGGTGATAGTCCGCAGTAACTGTAAGTTAATATAACAAGTTGTGCTGACAGTGGAGATTTTTTAGCAATTACGATAGGATTTATGTGAATAAATCACAAAAAATAGCCTCTTGTACCTTAAATTATGCTTGTAGACTTCACAGTTGAAAACTACCGTTCCATTAAAGAACCTGTAACCCTAAGTGCTGTTGCTCAAAAACAAAGCACTCGCAAGACAAGCGCAACCAGCAAACGCAAAGGAATAAAATCAGATCATGAAATTGCACCTGGGTATTATGTAGAAGGTTGGGATATGGAAATTTTACCTGTTCTGGCAATTTTTGGCGCTAACGCATCAGGTAAAAGTAATGTTATTCAAGCTTTGGATTATTTATTAATAATGATGTCTCGTAGCATACAACAAACTGCTATGTTACAAAGAATATTTAAATATGCAAAACCAGAACCTTTTAAATTAGATAATATTTCTCCTCAAAACAATACAAAGTTTGAATTGAGAACTATATTTAACAACAATATTTATACTTATTATTTAGAATTAAACCAAAATCATGTTTTTCATGAAAAATTAGATTATGCTCCTTTTAAGACTAAGCGTATTCGACGCTTATTTGATAGAAAATGGGATAGTAACAGTAAACAATTTATCTGGAAAACTGGGGAAGATTTTGCAGGATCACATAATCTACTTCATACAAATATTAAAGAAAATGATTTGTTTATTAGTACACTTGCTAACTTAAAAGTTGATATAATTTCAACTTTATTAGATTGGTTATTAGGTGGCTGGTGTGGTATGAATTTAGGTTATGGAAAAGTAGATTTTTCATTTATTGATAGCTTACCAGAAAATGATATGGATAGAATTAATATAGATATACAACAAGCATTGCAAATAGTCCAAAAATTTGATACGGGAATATCTGGAGTTAAAATAGATAAGCAAAATGATAGCTTTTTAAATAAATACAATATATATGCTGTTCATAAAGATAATGCAGGTAATGAAATTAACTGGCTTTTTGATGAAGAATCTCTCGGAACTCAACGCTTATTTGAATTAGCATTTTGGATTAAAAGCACTCTAAAAACAGGTAGATTGATGATTGTAGATGAATTAGGTACAAATATACATCCAAATGTTGTAAAATATATTATTAAAATGTTTCAAAATCCAAAAACAAACCCAACAAATTCTCAACTTATTTTCACAAGCCATGATAATACATTACAAAGAAATAACTTACTAAGACGGGATCAAATATGGTTTACACAAAAACGCCCAGATCATAGTACAGAATTATATCCTTTAACTGATTTCCATGTTAGAAATGATTTAGCAATTGATAAAGCTTATTTAGATGGACGTTTTGGAGCAGTTCCATTTTTACCATCTGATGAAGAAATGATATTACAGGGTGATGAGGAATGGCCAGAAATTTAGAACGTAGTCAACCAAGCAGAAAAATTACTCAAAAAATCCTCATCGCTTGTGAAGGTAGTAAAACCGAACCCATTTATTTTAAAAGTATCCGCAATGAATTACGTTTACCAACTTTAGAAATCATTATATTACCTCATCAAAGTAAAACTGATCCAGGTAACATAATTGAAAGACTCATCGAAGAAAGACAGCAGATGAAAAATGATAAAAGATGGACTACTAATGATACTGCTTGGGCTGTTTTTGATGGAGATGAACATATTGAAAAAAGTCTTGCAAATTGGCAAGGTGCGATTAATAGAGCTAACAGTCAAAAGATTAATTTAGCAATTACAAATCCTTGTTTTGAACTTTGGTATTTAATTCACTTTCAAGACCATTTAGCACAGATTAGCCGAGAAAAATTACTTAAATTACTAAATAAATATATACCTGATTACGATAAATCAATGTCTTTATATCCACAATTATTAAAACCACTAACCGAGCAAGCTATTCAACGTGCTGAGAAAATAGCAAAGCAAATCAAACGGGATCAATTAGATGAATATTCCAATCCTTGTTGTAGCGATTTACCTAAATTAATTAGTAATTTATTAGGTTTAAAAGACAACAGCAGTAGTCAGCAATAAAACTTTCTTATACCCATTTAATGTGAGTTTACCCAGAATCATCAAATCAATAAATTTATCTAATACCATCTGCGTTTATTTGTGTTTATCTGCGTTAAATGATCCTAAAAATCTTACTTAATACAACCAATTGTCATCAAATCAACACGGGGATCACGCGGTATTAATAAAAACTTATCAAACTAAAATACCCCTATATATATAATCTTGTAAAGAATTGTTAAGAAATTCTTATTAAAAAAGATTGCAATCTCTTGATTTAGTTGCTAACGTGTGTAGTGGCAACATACTGGTAAATGCTCGGATTAAAGAGAGGTAAAACCGATGCGCTGTATCCACTCTGCCGATGAACGTCAGTTTTGACGAAACTATTGTAACAACGAGAAATTTCTGCTTTGTCAGCAATGGAGGGGTATTGCAGTTGAGTAACAGAAAAATCTCGTAGAACCAGAATTATCATTCACAAATCGTCTTACCCGAAGATTGCAAAGAAAAGGGAAGGCGGAAAATTTGGAGGTGAAAACCGATGAATATTCAAGGTAAAGTTGCTTTAATTACAGGGGCTTCCCGTGGAATTGGCAAAGCGATCGCATTAGAATTAGCCCAGCAAGGAGTAAAGCGGCTGATCTTGGTAGCACGCGATCGCCAAAAATTAGCCGAAGTAGCCCAAGAAATCGAAAAACTGGGAACAGAAACCACAATCATCGACTTAGACTTAACCCAATCAGTCAGCGTTAATATTGCGATCGCCCAAATTTGGCGCAATGATGGACCGATTCATCTACTCGTCAACTGTGCAGGAGTCGCATACCAAAACTCATTTTTGCAATCAAAACTTCCCCAAGTGCAAGAAGAACTTTCTGTCAATTTATTGGGAATGTATAACCTCACCAGTTTGATAGCGCGACGCATGGTCAGCCAAAAAGAGGGAACAATTGTTAACGTTTCCAGTCTGATGGGGAAAGTAGCAGCACCAACAATGGCCACCTATTCAGCCACCAAATTTGCCATTTTAGGATTTACCCAAGCCCTGCGTCGGGAACTAGCAGAACACAACATCCGCGTTGTGGCTTTACTTCCCACCCTCACCGACACAGACATGGTGCGAGACTTAAAACTATTTAGAGGTGTTACCCCCATGACACCCCAAGAAGTAGCCCAAGCCCTAATAATTGGACTGCAAAAAGACACATCAGAAATATTAGTTGGATGGCAATCTCATTTAGCAGTTTGGTGTCAAAATCTAGCCCCTTGGTTACTCGAAATAGTTTTAAAACTAGCAGCACCAAAAAAACAACCTCAACCCAACTTAATCACGAATTTCGTTACCAAAATCCAGCATTTTTGCAACTCGTTATTCTCTAGAAATAGGCTGGCTTTCGGATCTGCCCGTAAATAGGTAATGATCAATAGGCATCTCTGAAAAATAATGTAGAGACGTTTCATATAACGTCTCTACACAGTCAGAATTTAGGAGTTCTTTAATTTTGGCTTTTGTCAGACTGTAAGAATTCAGGTAAGGATCTAAATCCAGCGATTAGAAATCGCGTCTACAAAAACAAAGTCCACCTGCGTGGACTAATTTATTTATGATGTAGCTTCATTTATCTTACGTCGTAAATCATCAAGAGGTGATTCTGGTTCTTTTATTTCTGGTGTTTCTTCTTCAAGACAAAATTCAATGCTGAGTTTAAATTTCAATTTCCCTTTTTTCCAAGATTTAGAACCTAAGTTTAGTATTTTGACATCTATACCTTCTTTGAAAGATTCGGTGACATAATAGCCACTTCTTTCTACATAATAAATCTTTTGTTCTCTTAATCCATCCCATAAAGCACGCAAAAAATTGGTATTATTACCCAAATTTTCTAATGATTGTTTTAATTTACCAACTTTATAAGTCCAATCATTACATTCAATCGCATCATCATCATTACACTCTATCAACTTAAAATGGG
>NZ_JAYGHA010000049.1:0-24232 GCF_034931405.1 Anabaena sp. UHCC 0451
CCCAGATCATGTTCAGGCAAAAACGAGACACCTAAAAGCCCTGAAAACCTTACACAGCAATACATCGGCCGGGTCAACGAAAAAATCAGCATTTCCACCCCTCAGCATACCCGGCCGCAAAATCATCAAAACAAACAAATAAAGTCGTCATTGTCCTATCAGACTTATTCATAATATGGGTATTCATTTCCGCTACTCATCCGTAAGTATTAAGCTATAGCAATGGTTCATACGCAGATCCCCGACTTCAGCAGATCAATTTATCATTTATGGACACAATAAATAAAAGAAGTCGGGGATCTTATGCCTTACCTGAATTATTACACTCATATTAATTTTGAAAGCGATATTTTAGTGATGTATTTATCAGCATTATTCAAGTCCTTCTCTCAAACCCATCGCAATTTTACTGTGTTTTTCAATTTGTCCCATGACCTGTTTTGCACGCTTGATGACCACCGCAGGTAAACCTGCTAACCTTCCCGCTTCAATCCCATAGGATTTATCAGCACCACCGGGTTGAACCTGATGTAAAAAGATAATTTGATCAGGTAATTCCTTCACCGTCACTTGATAATTAGCCACATTATTAATAATACTCGCTAACTCATTTAACTCATGATAATGAGTTGCAAAAATAGTCCGAGATTTAATTTCCACTGCTAAATATTCTGCCACAGCCCAAGCAATAGATAAACCATCAAAAGTTGCAGTTCCGCGACCAATTTCATCTAATAAAACCAAAGATTTCGCAGTTGCATGATTGAGAATATTTGCAGTTTCATTCATTTCCACCATAAAAGTAGATTGACCGGTTGCTAAATCATCCACAGCACCAACACGAGTAAAAATGCGATCGCACACTCCCAACCTAGCAGACCTAGCAGGTACAAAACTACCAATTTGTGCCATTAACTGAATTAAACCCACCTGTCTTAAATAACAACTCTTCCCACTAGCATTAGGACCCGTCAAAATTACCAAATCAGGATAGGAATATGGGGAGGTGGGGAGATGGGGAGGTGGGGAGATAGGGACTACATTCTTCTTCCCCCTCTCCTTCCCTTCTTCCTCTGCGTCCTCTGCGTCTCTGCGGTTCGTTTCTCCTAACCAAGTCGAATTAGGAACAAAAAACCCCGTAGGTAAAGACTGTTCAACAACCGGATGACGACCATCAACAACCTCAATTTCCCGTCCGTTCACCATTTCCGGCCGACAATAACCTTGATGTACTGATAACTCAGCCAAACCACATAATACATCAGCCGCAGCCACCGCACGGGCAATATTACGAATAATTTCAGCGTGAGAACCCACCTCATCCCGTAAAGCCGCAAAAATCTCATATTCCAACTGATTTAAATCATCTCGCGCTGTCAATATCCGTGCTTCTCGTTCTTTCAAATCTGGAGTAATATAACGTTCTTCATTTGTCAACGTTTGCTTACGGATGTAATTTTCTGGAACTTGGTCAGATTTAGAACGAGAAATACTGATGTAATAACCAAAGGTTTTATTAAATCCTACTTTTAAATTCGGGATTCCCGTTCTCGCTCTTTCATCAACTTCTAAGTTTGCAATCCATTGTTGGTCTGCTTCTACTGTAGCTTTTCTTTCATCTAACAGGGGATTTATACCGGGACGAATTAAACTACCTTCTTTTAAATGGATGGGTGGTGATTCTACGATGTGAGCGTGTAATTTTTCTGCTATTTCTTCTAGTATGGGTGGTACTTTTTGCAAAGCTTTCAAAAAAGGCGATCGCCCATCTGCCACTAAGCGCGATAATTCTGGTAAAAGGGAGAAAGAGTCAGCTAAGGCGACTAAATCCCGTGCATTGGCTCTACCAGAAGCGGCTCTAACTGTTAAACGTTCTAAATCGTAGATTTGCCGTAATATCTGCCGTAAATCTTGACGTAAGGAGGTATTTTCAATTAATTCTTGAATGCTGTCCTGGCGTGATTTTATCCCTTTAAGATCAAGTAGCGGTTGTAACAACCATCTTCTTAAAGCCCGTCCACCCATGGCGGTGCTAGTGCGATCTAAAGACCATAATAAAGAACCGTGAAATGTGCCATCGCGCACGGTTTGGGTAATTTCTAAGTTGCGTCGGGTTTGCTGGTCAACGATGAGATAGTCGGTGAGAGTATAGGTGTGTAATAGTTGCAGAGAAACGGGGTTTTGTTTTTGGGTATCTTCGATATATTCCAAAAGTCCACCAGCAGCGCGAACTGCGAGGGGGAGATGTTCACAACCGATACCTTCGAGCGATCGCAATTTGAATTTCTGCAATAATTTACTTCTAGCTTCTGCTTGAGAAAAGGGATGTTGCGATCGCAAACTATAACAAAAAGTTGGTGGTAAACACTGAGGAAGAGATGGCGAAGTTTCCCCTGGACGTAGTAAACTACCTAAATCTGGGGCGTTGGTGGGAAACAACACTTCTGAAGGTTGCAATCTCATTAACTCTTGGGTCAAGTGTTCTAAATCACTTCCTTGAGTTGTGAGAAATTCCCCAGTTGATATATCTGAATAGGCTAACCCCCAATGGTTAACCGCAATTACCACAGCCGCAATGTAATTATTGCGACTTGCTTTTAACATTCCTTCTTCTAGCAAAGTCCCTGGTGTGAGGATGCGGGTTACTTCGCGTTTAACTAGACCAATCGCATCAGCAGAGTCTTCAACTTGGTCACAAATTACGACAGCATAACCTTTTTCTATCAGTTGGGTTGTGTAGCGTTCCCAAGCATGATGAGGTACTCCTGTCATTGCTACGCGACCGACTTCACCGCCATGTTTACTGGTTAAGACTAATTCTAATTCTCTGGAGACGGTTACAGCGTCTTGAAAAAATGTTTCAAAAAAATCACCGACGCGATACAGCAGCAACGCATGAGGATATTTATCCTTCATTTCCACATAGTGCTGATACATCTTACTCAGCTTGCTGCGGTCTTCTACCAGATTTGTATCGCTGAGATGTGTATTTGACTTATTTGATTCTGGTGTCGGAGTGGTCATGGTAGATGCTGAGATTTTAGGCACAGTTTAGGCACTATCCCTGATGATAGCGTGATGTGGGGGATGAGGTGCGATCGCTTAAAGTTTATTTATTTTTTTCTCACGCAGAGGCGCAGAGGCGCAGAGAGAGATATTGTTATTTATTGCGACTACTGCGACGGGTTTGAGGACGTGTAATTGGTTCATAAGCTTTCAGTCCGTCATCACCTGTGAGAATTTCTACCTCACAACCAGTTTTCGCGTAGTATTCAGCTACAGATTTAATTGTGGCATCACCAATGGAAATCTGTTGAGATGCTAATATAGGCCATTCTAAAGCTAATTCTTTTAGCTTTTCTAGACTCCAAAGTTCATCTATCTGAGTAGTAAAAACTGCCCAAGGTATAACCCCATCTGCTACTTTCATTAAAATATCAGCAAAAGTTTGAGCAATTTCATATCGTTTGGAATTAGCTTGTGCAATGTGATTACCAGTTTCTATAATTGTTGCTAATGGCAATATAAAATCTGTTCCTTGTTTTTCTTCTTCTTGAAAACGTATTTCGACTCTTTTTTTATCCCATTTATCATTATCATCACCACAGGTTTCTTTCCCAGGAACACCCAGATAAACACAAAGTATTGATGTGTCAATAATCAGAACTTTTTTCATAATCTGCTTGATTTTTGATTAGAAAAACTCTTTTCAATTGCACCTTTAGTTGCTAATCTTCCTAAAGTTCCTGATGCTAGTAACAGAGGCAGATTTTCAATATCTTCTAAAAGGGTAAGTTTACTTTCTCCTGTTTCTGAATCTCGATGTGCAACAACCACAAAAGGAACGATTTCTGAACCAAAAGCATCTAGTAAAGCAGGGTTATGGGTAGTTAATAAAATATCAATATTGCGTTTACTGCCAATTTCTTTTAATATTTTTACTAATAATGCTGCGCGGGAAGGATGTAAACCATTATCTATTTCTTCGATGACAATTTGACTACCTTCAGGACGGGTTAATAATGCTGTGAGAATTGCTAGAAAGCGCAATGTTCCATCTGACATACTTCTAGCATCAATTTCTGTAATTTCTCCTGGTTTCCATTCTTCTTGACAGTACAGCATTGCATCTGTTTTCAGTCTTCCTACTGGTTCAGCCCATACTTTTTTAATATCACCTTCTGGTAAATCTTTAATATATTCAGATAGGGTATTTTCAACTTCTGTTTTTCTGTCATCTGGTAATGCTGCTAATACTCCAGCAATATTTGAACCATCGCTTTCTAGGTTTTCGGAAAGTCTGGAATAATCACGCATTGTAGATGGAATGGGATTAAAAATTAAGATATTTTCTAAGTTTGATAAAACTGTATCTTGTGCTTTATACTTCCCAGGGAAGAATTTTTCATCTAACTCTTCTATTGGTAGTTGAATACCATTTTGAAAAATAGCATCAATGCCACTTATTTTGAGATCACCTAAGTCGAGACTACGGGTTTTTCTTTTCATTCCACTTCTGATATTAAAATTTACTTGATTTATGGTATATCTCCCTGTTATTTGATTTGTATCACATTCATAGCTATCTATATATTCTTCTATCATAAGAATTTCAGGTACTGTCTTTAATTCTATTACATATAGATAATCATCCATATTATTATTGGATAAACATACTTTTAAAGTAAATTCATTTACACCTTTCCTTGCAGCCCATTCTACACCACCACGAATAGCAGGAAGTGTTTTATCTCCTGCTAAAGCTGTTTCAATATTTTCACCATTAGCTATTCTTTGTAAAAATTCCAATGCTTCCACCACATTAGACTTACCACTTGCATTAGTTCCAATAAGTACAGTTAAAGGATCAAGTGGAAGTTCTGCATAACGGAAACTTTTCCAATTTTCGAGAATCAGTTTTTTCAGCATAATCAACACCAAATATATTTTAGTGATTTCATAATTGTAATATAAATCAATGGTAAGTAAACCATTATTATATTTTTCTTACGCAAAGACGATTCTCGAATCCGTACTGGATTAGTCCAAATTTTGGCCACGGTAGTTAATTATCTCAATGCTATCAATGCGGAAGTCCGAGAATTATGATTTTTTTGGCTTTTTCTCAATAAAAATTAAATAAATTCTCAGCTTAAATTCATTTAACTCTATAAATTATGCTTTAAATTGTCCTTACAGACAAATTTGAGGACGTTAAACCATGAAGTTGGCAAATTTAGCAATTTTTATCCTCCTTACACTTCTAACTGTCAGTTGTGCAAAGGAAGTAAAGTCAACTCCTACAGATAATCAAATTAAAACAGAGAATAAAACCGAGTCTGTGACAAATGTTGCTGCTGTAGGAAAATCTACAAGTTTTCAGACTTTGGAACACAAAACACAAGGTAAATTAAGTGTGACTACTGAAAACGGAATTAGCTATTTGCAATTTGATCAAAGTTTTAAAACTGATCATGGTCCAGATTTATTTGTCATTCTTTATCGTGGTAATTTACCACCAAAATCTGGTATTAAAGAAAAAGATTATCTGAGTGTTGCGGCTTTACAAAAAATTAATGGTTCTCAACGTTATGCTTTACCGAAAAATGTGAAGTTGGCAAACTTTCCATCTGTGGCTATATGGTGTCGCCGTTTTAATGCTACATTTGGTTATGCTAGTTTACCCAAGTAGTTATAATCAGGGTGTAAATGGTAATTTTTGAGGAATATTTTTCTGTTTCCACCCTTAATAAATAATCGTTGTTCAACTTTTTGATTAATTTTGAAAATTAAGAACTTATCAATATTAACGTGAAAAAAATCACTAAAATTTGGCAGAAAGTTGATATTTTTTCGCTACGGTTACGCTTAATTCTGGGTATTGCTTTAGTTTCTACTTTGGGATTAGGTGGACTTGCTAGTTGGACAAGTTGGAAAATGCAGCAAATTTTAATTAATAGTCATAAATATAATATTGCCAAAATTGCCGATCGCTTACCCCGTGATGTACAGCTTTATAATGAAATGATGCCTATAGAAACAAGTTTACAAAAAGCAATTAATAACTTGACATCTAAAGATACATTTTTATGGGTAAAAAGTGCTGATCATAAAATTATTGGTAAATCTAATAATTGGTATCTGTTATCAGATGAAACCGCATCTGAGTTAATGTCTTTAACTGAGATGTTGCTGAAACCAGAATTAGGGAAAGTTAGTCAACGTTATTTTATTTTATGTAGTGGTACTTTGCTTGTAGACAGTAAGGTTTTAGGTAAATTATTTGTGGTTCAAGATGTGACTAGTGAACAAATTATGTTTATAGCAATGGTAAGAAGTTTAACTATTGCTAGTATCTTTGTAATTATTTTAATTTGTGTAGTTATCGCCTTTTATATTCAGCACTCTCTACAACCTTTACGTCAGTTAAATCACATGACTGCTGTTATTTCTCTATCTGATTTAGGACAAGCACAATTATATCTAGAAAATGCCCCTACTGAAGTTAAAGAATTAACAAATACTTTTAATATGATGTTATCCCGTCTTGCCCAATCTTGGGAGCAAGAAAGACAATTTGTGAGTAATGTTTCCCATGAATTGCGTACACCATTAACCATTGTTAACGGTTATTTACAAAGTGTTTTAAGAAGACAAAATAATTTAAATCCTAACCAAATAGAAGCTTTAGAAACCGCATCGATGGAAACGGAACGCATTATTAGATTGTTACAAGATTTACTGGATTTAGCTAGGGCTGATAGTGGTTATTTACATCTGAGAAAAGAACTTTGTTTACTAAATGATTTAGTGACAGAAGTTGTGAGTATGGCAGAGCAGTATAGCGGAAGAATCATCAAAATTGAGTCGATTAATCAGGCAATTGAAGTAAAAATAGATTATAATCGCTTAAAACAAGTGTTGTTAAATTTAATTGATAATGCTGTTAAATATTCGGGAGCAGATACACCTGTAATTATTAAATTAATTTTACAAAGTGAAGAAGCAATTATTCAAGTTTGTGATCAAGGATATGGTATTCCTTTACAACATCAATCACGGATTTTTGAACGATTTTATCGTGTGGATGAAGCGCGTACTACTACTGGTGGTTGTGGTTTAGGATTATCAATTGTTAAAACTTTTGTCGAAAGTATGGGTGGTAAAGTGAGTGTGCGCTCTCGCTTGGGTGAAGGAAGTATTTTCACAATTAGTTTACCAGCTTCGCCATTACCTAGTAATATGTAAAATTAATTATGGCAATGTTCAATTATTATTGAACATTTATATCCCCCCTGCTGATTCAATAAGTCGGGAATATTTGCTTTATACTCAGCTAACTCGCTCTGATTTGAAATGTCTATTTTTTAGTAGACGTAGTATTAATATTTACCATCCTCTGCTAAAATCCCAAATATTTTTATGACACACATCTTATTGGTTGAAGATGAAGTCAAATTGGCTCGATTTATAGAATTAGAATTGAGTTATGAAGGCTATCAAGTCAGCGTGGCTTATGATGGATTAACAGCACTGACAGCAGCGCGGGAGTTAAATCTAGATTTAATCATCTTAGATTGGATGCTACCTGGTGTGTCAGGGTTAGAAATTTGCCGTCGCTTACGCAGTACCGGTGATCAAGTACCGATAATTTTATTAACCGCTAAAGATGAAGTGAGTGATCGCGTGGCTGGTTTAGATGCTGGTGCTGATGATTACGTAGTCAAACCCTTCAGTGTCGAAGAATTACTAGCCAGAGTCCGCGCCCACTTACGTAGAAGTAAAGAAACAGACAGCACAGATATCTTAACATTTGCAGACCTCAGTTTAAATCGCCGCACCAGAGAAGTTTACCGGGGACAGCGGTTAATAGAGTTAACTGCTAAAGAATTTGATTTACTAGATTATTTACTCACCCATCCGCGACAAGTAATTACACGCGATCGCATTTTAGAAGAAGTGTGGGGTTATGACTTTATGGGTGATTCCAACATCATTGAAGTTTACATTCGCTACTTACGCCTCAAACTCGAAGCCAATAACGAAAAGCGACTGCTACAAACTGTGCGTGGTGTCGGCTACGTATTGCGTGATTGAATTAATCAACTCTGGGCGAAAACTCACAACTAATATATAGGGTTTGCTGAAAAAGTTATCTCTAAAAAAAATCTGTTACCAAAACTGATACGAGCGCCCTATCCCTGGGTGGGTGATCTAAGATGAGATCAGTTAAGCTCCTCACACCATACCGAAAGCCGTGAAACCATCAGGTTTGCGGTTTTTTTCTTTTTTGCTTGAGTTTGGACTAATTATTTGTCAACAGCAAACCCTACTTACAGATCAGTGTGGCAGCCCTTTTCTTTGACAAGCAGAGGGACTGCCTCTATTTTGCCAGTAGGAATCTAAAAACAGAGGGAGAATGAGGCAATTTGTGCTGTTAAAGTTGACCTAAGATTGAATCGGGTTATCTTTAGGACTCACCAACTTCAATAATTTCTGCTTAATTTGAGAATCAAAAACTTCCCATTTCATTTTTGCATAAGCAGAATTTTCATTACTACCAGATAAGAAACCCATCGGAATTTCAAAGCCACCTGCACCAGTGCGTCCACCACCAAAAAACCGCCCTGTGCTATCTTGTCCAAAAGCTTCTTTGATAAATTCATCAGGATCTAGGGTAAGTTTTGTAGTTCTCAGGGAACCTATGACTACCTCTAGTTCGTCATCTTCATCGTGAACTATGCCGTACACTACAGCCGTATGCACATTTTCTTCTGTCACCAGAAAATCAGCTGCTTGGGGTATAGCATCTCGGTCGTCGTAGCGCAAATAACCAACACCAGCTATGGAAAAGTTATTTTGGACAATGCGATTTTTGAGCGATCGCTCGATCACATCCATTACCCGCTTAGAACGATTTGCTTGTAAAATGGCATTTAGCAACTGAGCATCATAAAATTTACTCAGAAAAGCTGCTGCCATAAAATCTTCTTCCTGCGCTTGCATCAACCGATTGGTATCTGAGCGCAATCCGTGCATTAAAGCAGTAGCACATTTTATATGCTGGCTAATACTACTGTCTAATGTGAGTAAGCCAGCTTGTAAATATTGAGTAAAAATTGTCGCCGTTGCACGCACGTAAGGACGAACATCAACAAACTCAGCCTTCAGTTCCCCCTGCAAACTATGATGATCAACCAGCACTACTAAGGGAAGTCCAGCCTGTTGTACTGCTGTTATTAACCCAGATGTAGTTCCCTGATTATCAATTAATACAAACCCTTGATAAAATGACAAATCTTTACTTTTCAGGGTCTGCATTGTCCAGCGTTGAGCAGGTAAAGTGGTTAGCTTAACTAATGCAATATTCTCTTGATGGCTTAATGTCCCAGCATAAATAATTTCACATTTGATATCGTATTGTTGAGCAATTAACTGGTAAGCCCAAGCACAAGAAAGAGCATCAGGATCGGGAAAATCCTGCAAGATGACCAGATGACGCTCATGTCGATGGGACATCAGGGTTTTTTGTAACTCTTCTGACTTCTGAATAGCCAGGGAGTTAGTCCGTTGAGCTAAATACATACCTCCATCACCATTTGATAATGGCAAGGAAGTCCGGGTAAGTTGTGGAAGTTCTATTGAATCTCTATCTGTTCCAACTTCCTCCCCATTCGACTCTGTCGTCAACGAAAAGCCCTCAAATTGAGTAATAGGAGAATTCAAGTACATAGGGAATTTAGTTTTCACCGTGGTGGCTACCACCAGTTATTTTTTAGTTTGTCCACATATTACGATCTTGGCAGAAATTTACAGTCTTGGCACTACATCATGTTGGTCTATTTTTTGTCAAGGACATTAGTCAGTGATTACTAATATCTGCCTAGAGCGTCGATTCAGTAATGCTAGGTAATCTGTTTTTCCCTTGTAGGGGTGAAGCATTCGGGTGATAACCTATCGCTGAAACCATTAGACCTGTCCGAATGCTTCACCCTTACGATTAATGAATCGGTGTTCTAGCGCCAGGAGGAAAAAGGGAATAAGGCCAGCGGGATCGGCTTTTTCCCTAGAATAGTGTGTTTATAGACACTGGGAACAATTAAGCAACTTTTCCTTAATTAACAACTGATTTTGACTTGAATATTCATCTGGTTTGGTGTATAATGCCATGCTGATTTTCTATAGATTTTGAATTTTACAATCTCTACTATTAATATATTTATGATGTTTAATCACCAATTAACAAGTATCTTCATGCAAAATATACCTTTGAGCGTAACTGTCCGCCGATTTGAATATATTTGCATAATTTATGACCAACACTATCTAAACCTCATGAAAAAATGAGGTATAATGATGCTTCTGTTGGTTAATTAGCCTGTAATTAGGCAAACAGTTCTTGCCACTTTTGGGAATGTCCCTAAAAGCTGACAATAAATTACCAACAAAGGGCAAGTTTAACCCGCGAATTGTGGTATACTGTCCAGACAGATGTCAAACAGAAACCGCCACAGGTGAAGACTTATCCCCCTGCTGTCTAGTTAGTTCTGTGTTAATGTCAAAGTCCTATAACATATTTTTGCCACTCTTGATGAAGTCCACTCTTGAGATGTTTAGTTACCTCAAAATAGAGGCTACTATAAGGTTGACGGGGTGGATGGCGCAAAGGCATACGGGCTTCATGAGGTGTACGACAACCTTTTTTGACGTTGCAGCGTACACAAGCAGTAACAATGTTTTCCCATGTGTCACCTCCTCCACGCGATCGCGGCATGACATGATCTAATGTCAACTCATCTCCTGTGTAGCCACAGTATTGACAAGTATGTCCATCACGATGCAATATATTCCGTCGCGTCAAAGGAATTTCTTTATAAGGAACACGCACGTAATGGCGCAACCGAATCACGGTGGGTAGCGGAAAATCCGAGTAGAGGAATTTACCGTTATGTTCTACGTGTTCTGCCTTGCCTTTAATCAACAAAACTATGGCACGTCGCCAACTCGTGATGTTGAGCGGTTCGTAAGAGGCATTTAGGACTAAAACCTTCCCCATTGATATTAGCTCAAGGTATTAGTTTTAAATATCCTAACACAAATATACGCTCATGGGGAGATGAGAATAATTTATACTTCCTAAATCACTGACTCATTATTTCATATCAAAAAAAAAGACGGGGGGTTATCCCGTCTGCACTAATAGCTTGAAAGTGGCAATACACCTGGGAGATGAAAAAAAATAGTAGAAATAAACTTCAATAGATTTTGACGATTGTCAATGAAATCAACAATAATAATGGGAATTCAACCCCCAATAATTGTATGATCTATTGATTAATCTCGGCAATTTATTGGTCATTTTCTGCCAAAGTGGCAAATCTTAAAAAACCTCATATTTCAGGAATAGAGACATTTAATTACAACGTTTCTACTCCTGATCTTTTACTGATCAAGTGGTTTTTAAGACAAAAATTTTCTCAATGATATCTTCTACTACTTTATCCGGTGTAGAAGCACCAGAGGTAATACCGACAACTATTTCTCCTCCTGGTAACCAGTTTTCTGTTGTTGATAATTCTCCAGTTAATTGCCGATGTTCGATAGCATGATCAGAAATAATCCGCTCAACACTATCAATGTGATAAGAAGGAATATTGCGATCAAAAGCGATCTGTTGTAATTGAGTAGTATTGGATGAATTAAACCCACCAATTACTACTATAAAATCTAGCTGATCTTCCACTAATTCCAACATAGCATCTTGGCGTTCTTGGGTAGCATCACAGATAGTGTTGAAATTTTGAAAATGCTGATTTAATTCGGCTGGTCCATATTTCTGCATCATCGTCCGCTCAAAGATTTTACCGATTTTTTCGGTGTCACCTTTAAGCATGGTAGTTTGGTTAGCAATACCCACTTTTTCTAAATCTTTTTCAGGATCAAATCCAGCGGAACAAGCTTTAGCAAACTTAGTTAAAAATTCCTCTCGGTTGCCACCATTGAGAATATAGTCAGCGACATATTCTGCTTCTTGTAAATTCAAGACAATCAAATATTTACCTGCAAAGGAACTGGTAGCAACGGTTTCTTCATGTTTGTATTTGCCGTGAATAATTGAAGTGTATTCACCTTTTTTGTGTTTTTCAACAGTATTCCAAACTTTAGAAACCCAAGGACAAGTTGTATCAACTATTTTGCAACCTTTATCATGTAAAATTTGCATTTCTTGAACGCTGGCACCAAAAGCGGGTAGGATGACTACATCACCTTGATCAACAATAGAAAAGTCTTTTTTATTGGCTTCGACAGGCACAAATTGTACTTCCATTTCCTGCATCCGTTGATTCACAGAGGGATTATGAATAATTTCATTAGTAATCCAGATGCGTTCTTGGGGAAAGTGTTGACGGGTTTCATAGGCCATAGCTACTGCACGTTCTACACCCCAGCAAAATCCAAATGCTTGTGCTAGGCGGATGGTAACATTACCTCTTGTCAGGATGTAGTTGCGATCGCGTATTTGTTGAATTAAGCTACTTTGATACTCAGACTGTAACTGGGTGGCCACCTCGGCCTTATGTCCAAACCCTTTCCGGTTGTAATTTTCTGAATGTTGAAGGCTACGTTTAAAAGCTTTGGTATCCATTTAGGTCTTGCTGCTAAAATCACTATTTCTTATTTTCTCGTGCTAAGACACGATTTACTATCTAAATCGTAAAATTGGGGATTGGGGATTGGGAATTGGGGATTGGGGATTGGGGAAAATTCATCAACTCCTGCCTTTTGCCTTTTGCCTTTTGCCTTTTGCCCTTTTGCCTTTTCCTAATGACTAATGACTTAAATCCTATCTGTACTAGGACGCTTTTGCTTTTGTTGAAACTGGGATGCTAATTCTTTATTGCTATAAATCTGCAATACAGTGCGCCAAACTGTATAACCTTGGGGATTGAGGTGTAAGCCGTCAGTGCTGAATTCTCGACGCATATCACCTTCTTTGTTGGCAAACAAGGGATATAAATCAAGATATTGAATACTTTGTTGATTGGCTATGGTTTGTAGTTCCTGATTTAACTTGCGAATGCGACTGTTAGGGATAGCTAGTAGTTTATCCCGTCCTTCCCAAGTTGATTGCTCTGCCCCATGAGGCAAAATCGACTGTAGCATAATTTTCGTATCGGGGTGTGTTCTGCGGAGATAACGAATGATTTGTTTTTGATTAGCTAAAATTTCCTCATCACCTACACCGCGAATGAGGTCATTAATCCCAATCATGACTAAAATTATCTCTGGCTTGGTGCTGTCAAATACATCTAATCTTTTTAATAATCCATCGCTAGTTTCGCCAGATATTCCCTGATTTAGCCAATTTCTATCTTCGGGTAATAAATCAGGTGGGAACCATAAACTTAGAGAATCTCCGGCCAAGATGGTTAAATTGCGAGGCTGTTTTTCAGCCGCCACCCGGGCTTCTTGCTTGAGGATGTCCAACCATTGTTGGTAACTGAGTTTGTGACGAGGGCCTAACTCTGGTACAAAAGCTTGGTTTTGAGGGTTGAGTTTGGCTGCTTCCGAGGGAGTGCTAGTTGCAAAGACAGTGGTGAGTTTCTGTTGTCGCCAAATCAGCAAAATGATGGCTAACATCAAGATACTGTTTGTCACCAGTAAGAAAAATCCCCAGATAGGAAATGGTTTTGCAGAAGTGGACACGGCTAAAAAATGAAAAATGAAAAATTAGAAATTCAAAAAGAGTTCTGTAGTCAAGTAGATGCTAAGTAAGTTAAATTTACACCAAAGTTAACAAACTTTAGCAATTTTGCATTTAATTGTATAGCAATCCTTCATGATCAGATCCCCGACCTTGAATTTTGTAAATTACGTAACTGTAATTTTTAATACTAGTAATTAATACTTAATGATTTTAAATCTTGAAGAACTAAAGCGGCAGATTGATAGCGATCGCTAAAATGATAACAAACCATTTTATCTAAAATTGTTGCTAATTCATCACTGACATCGGTTCTTTGTCGCCACATAATATTACCAGTTTCTGGATGCGGTATAAATTCCTGGGGTGGTATACCAGTAATAGCTTGAATACCAATCATACCTAAAGCATAAATATCACTCGATAACCGGGGATGACCTGCAAATTGTTCTGGTGGTGAATAGCCTCTAGTGCCAATAGCTACTGTAGCTAATTCCGTTTTCTCATCTATTTGTGGTTGGATTAATTTAACTGCACCAAAATCTATTAATACCAAGCGATTATCACCATTACATCTGATAATATTTGTGGGTTTAATATCTCGATGAATCACATAATGTCCGTGGATAAATACTAAAATTTCTAAAACTTCTTGCAGCATATCCACAACATAAGTTTCATTTCTGACACCTTGTTCTGGTGGTAATTCTTCACTTAAAGTATGTCCAGGAATATATTCTTGAACTAAATAAAACTCATTATTTTCTGCAAAAGCAGCGAAGAGTTCAGGAATCTGGGGATGTTTGCCCAAAATTGCTAAAATTTCAGCCTCAGTATTAAATAACCTGCGGGCAACTTCTAAAAATCTTGGATCTTGACGGGCTGGCATTAACTGTTTAACTACACAAATAGGATTACCATATCGTTGTCTATCTTCTGCTAAATAAGTACGACCAAAGCCGCCAGAACCAAGAGATTGAGAGATTTTGAAGCGTCCAGATAAAAGTAAATCATTGGTGTTAAAGATTGATATTTCCGAAAAATCAAAGTTATTAAATTGGGATGGAAATTCTGTTGTTTGGTCTAATAATAAACTTAATTGTGCGATCGCTTCTTCTTGTTGTTCAACTTGGAAAAGAATAGCCTGGTTTTGTTGCTGAGTTTGATAACTAGTGTAAGTCATGACAGCAAAACCACTGATAACTAAAGCTAAGGAAGGTGTCAATAATGGTATCCATATTGCTTGCAAAAAGAACCCAGCCGCAATTCCCATGACACCAATAAGAATAAAAACTTCTACTATTAATAACATCAAAGGATGTCGCCATTGCCATGCTAAAACAGCACCTAGTAATGCACAAATCCAAATCCATAATAATTCAGCCCAGTCTGGCCAATAATAAATTAGAGGTCTACCATCGAGAACCGTACTAATAATTTGACTGGCTATTTGGGCATGAATAAAAACACGAGGTATTCTCGCAGGTTGGTCTGATAAACTGCCATAAGGTGTATAGTAACCAGGATGTACACTAGCCGCAGTAGTTCCAACAATTACCAAGCGATCTTGCACCCAATTGGGGTTTACTTGATTTGTGAGAACTTGCGTCAATGTGACTTGTTGAACAAAATGATTCGGATCACGGTAATTTAATAAAATTTGATAGCCATCATCATCTGTATCCTGATAACTGCCCGCATTTTTATCTAAGCGAGGAAATAGAGTTTTACCTATTTGTAATTCTTTATTTTTAGTAAAAGTATATTCAATACCTTGTTTTTCTAAATAACTAATAGCCAATAAAGCACCAAAAGAAAATTGTGTTTTACATTGACGATCTTTTTCTGTAGAATCAGAAAATAATAAACTGCGCCGTAAAACTTGATCAGTGGAGTTGTCAGTAACTACATCATCAAAACCGATATTATCTATAAAAAAATTAGGCGGTGGCGGAACTTCTGATCTACCAATATTACTTAACAAACAAGTACCAATAATATTATTTGCTTTGGGTAAATTAGCTGCTAAATTCTTTTGTTCATGGCGATAAATATTTAAGCCAATCACACGGGCTTGATCAGACTGTAATTTTTCTAGTAATTTGTTAATAGTTTGATCTGATAAAGGCCATTTTTCCCGTGTTAGATCCTCTTGTGTAATTGTCACTAATAAAATTCGTCTATCCAGTGGTTCTTGAGGACGGAATTGCAACATCCTGTCATAAATTTTTAACTCCCCAGATTGTAACCATTTTAGTTCACGCATTCCCCATACCAAAGCAGTCACCCCCACACTACTTAGTAAAATAATTGACAGTAAATTATGGAAGGTAAAAGTTAGACGTGAACCTTTATCTTGAATGAGAACAGCACGGAATTTTGCTAAAAATCCATTAATCACGGTACTATGGCAGCAACCTGGTGTGGTAGATACTGGAAAACTGAAACCTCAGTTCCAGTTTATGAGTTAGTTAATTTCAATTGTATATAATGTAGCCATTTATTCCTGTTGAGATTTTTGAACTTCTTCCATAGGAGTTAACATAGTCAAAGAAATTGGCGTTGATGAAATTAAAGTTGGTGGAGTGGATGCGTCTAACTTCGGGGGTTCGGGTAAAATTTTCGCTTGCACCTCACTGAAATAGGAACCAACAATTTTATCGTAGTTGGAAGCAACCGCTAAAAATGCTCCGCCTAAAATATAGATAGGTAATGGTAGAGACAATTCTTTTACCCAGTCAAAAAATTCTGCCAAGGCAAATAATACAAAGAAACAGACCAGCCAAACATTCATCCTTTCTTCCCCTACTTAGAAACCACTATATTTATTTTATAGATTAAACAGCTTGCATAATACTCGATGTCCGCCACAATCACAAACACAATCACAAATTTTCTGCTAAAGCCTGTATTACCTGGTTATAAGATTGTTGCACATCCTTGCGGTCTTGTGCTTCTGGTAAACTATCTTGGCTACCATTGTTAATCATATCAGCATGATGGCGCAGAACTGAATGGTAATGAGGGTTTTAGGTAAAAGTGGCAATGATCGCGATCGCATCTAATAAATGAATGGTTACAGCTTTCTGGGAACGGAAATTTTATCGAATTTGATCAAAAGCATCATTCACCACTTCTTCAAAACTCACAGGTTCAGCAATTACTCGCAATTTATTATCTTCACCGTAGCGGTAAGCTGAGGGAAATTCCCTTTGTACTAACTGGCATATTCCCCCACAAAGTCTATCAATACAATAAATAGCTGTAAATGGATCATTCACACTTAGAGAAATAGCACGCAAGGCAATTTCTACTAATTGCAGAATAGGAAATCCTACGTCTTGCTGTTGAGTGCAGCCATATTACATATTCCCAATTCAATATTTTCATTCATTAATAAGATATAGGACTTATATTCAAATTTTGAAAAAAATCTAAGTATTTGTAGGGTGCTTCAGATATAACAAATCTGTTTATAAATTTTGTTTATTATGCTATTCCCTGCATTTTATCGTTCACGAGTTGATGATAGTCCCCAGTCACCTATTCCCTGTGAGGGTCTTCTTTGCTGTTACCATTTTGCATTTCCATCAATTTTTTGAGAGAATCACTGATACTGCGCGGTTGGGGAACTTTATTCTTATTCTTTCCTGCTGGCCATCCTTCTCTTTGTCGGGAGCGATCGCCATCTGTTTCTTCTGTTTGGTCATGGAATAAAATTTGTGTGGTAGGATAAGGTAAATCAATCCCATTTTCTACATATAGTTTTTGCTTAATTGCAGATATCACTTTATCCCTTGAATCTAAAGCATCTGACCAACGGGGAGGGTTAATCCACCACCGAACACGAATATTGACAGCACTATCAGCTAGTTCCATTACCAATACATCGGGTGCTGGGTCTTTTAACACCACATCTACACTATGTAGTGCTTCCATCATTAATCGCTTTGTCCACTCAATATCGTCACCATAACCAATACCGATATCATACTCTAAACGGCGGTTTTCAAAAGCTGTATTCACCGTCACCGAATTAGTAAATAACTCAGAATTAGGAATGACAATGCGCCGACCATCGTAAGTTTTAATAGTTGTCGCTCTGGTTTGAATATTTTCTACAGTGCCTTCAAAACCTTTAAAAACAATTTGGTCATCAATTTGAAAAGGTTCAGTTAATAAAATTAAAATACCTGCTAGAAAGTTTTGCAGAATATCCCGAAATGCAAAACCAATTGCTACTCCACTAATTCCCAATAATTGTACTAAATCTCCTGCTTTCAGTGAGGGAATAACTATGGAAAGAGATATAAATAAACCCACTAATATAGTAGTTCCTTGTGCCAACCTTCCCAACACCATGCCTAAATTACGTGCATAGCGATAATGACGAGTTAACCTTTTAACTAACCGTTTGATGGCGCTACCAACATAAACAAACACTATAAAGACTATTAGGGACAAAATAAGATTAGGTAGCAGTGCAATGAATCCGTTAATCATTGTTTCCGCTTTGTCCCAAAGTATAGATATTTCTGCTTTCATCCTGCTGTTTCACTCGTTAGTCGCTGCTGATGATAGTTCAAAAATTATGCAATCCAAATCTGACTAAGGGTAATAAACTGGTTAAGTAGCAGAGCTATTTTTTAGCTAATCAAATCAAAAACTACTGTAACTTGCGACAGATAGAAGTCAGCAACACCCTGCTGAAAATTGAAGAATAGCATTTTTAAAATAGTTTACAGTTCTGTTAATTAACCTTCATTCCCAGCCCCAGTTTGTAACCCTGCTGCTAAAATCGGAGTCAAATCTTGTTCTCAAGCAGCAAACACAAAAGTAACAGGTGCTGGAATAATTTGCTGTTGATTCCAAAATGAGAGAATATATGTTTAATATTCCCAAAAACTTCCTCAACTCAACACAAACACCTCACAGCGGCTACCACTGGGACGGTACAAGTCGTCGCTTCTTTGAAGGTTGGTATTATCGCGTAACATTACCTAAAATTGGGCAAACCTTCGCTTTTATGTACTCCATCGAAGATCCTATCGCTGGTAAACCTCACAGCGGTGGTGCAGCCCAAGTCCTTGGACCGGATGATGAATACCTGTGTCGTACATTTCCCGATGTCAGCAAATTTTGGGCTAATCGAGATGTCTTAGCTTTAGGACATTGGGGAAAAACTAACTTAAAAGTTTCTCCTCTTTATCTTCTCCCCCGTGAATTTGCACATCATGTTCCAGAAGGCTATCAAGCTACAGCTACTTTAAATCAAGGCATAATTACTGATCCGGCTACAGGTAATTACTGTCGCTGGGAGTATGAAATTCACCCTGTTTATGGTTGGGGTAATCAACAAAGTATTCAGCAATCAACCGCCGGCTGGATATCATTTTTACAGATTTTTGAACCGGGATGGCAGATTTTAATGGCTCACGGTTCAGCTTCTGGCTGGATAGACTGGAATGGTAAAATTTACGAATTTACTAACGTCCCGGCTTACAGTGAAAAAAACTGGGGCGGTGCTTTTCCTCAAAAATGGTTTTGGATTAATTGTAATTTTTTTGACGGCGAACCCGATTTAGCTATAACCGCCGGTGGGGGCAAACGTGGTGTATTATGGTGGATGGAGTCTGTAGCCATGATTGGTATTCACTACCAAAGCAAGTTTTACGAATTCGTTCCTTGGAACTCACAGGTAAAATGGGACATTCAGCCTTGGGGTAGATGGCAAATGCAAGCCAGAAACTCTAACTATGAGGTGGAACTGACAGGAACTACCGATTTACCAGGTACACCCCTACGCGCACCTACCAGCAATGGTTTAACATTCTGTTGCCGAGATACTATGCAAGGTAAACTAGATTTAGAATTGCGACAATTAAGTGGCCGTGAATCTAAAATTATTCTCAAAGCACATAGTAATCTTTGTGGTTTAGAAATAGGTGGTGGTAATTGGGAGAATAGTTGGCACTCTGACTAAAACTACTGCTATCATTGTATGTGCTACTTAATTTGGGGTTGTAGCTCAGTTGGATAGAGCGGTCGCCTCCTAAGCGACAGGTCGTGCGTTCAAGTCGCACCAGTCCCGTATGTTTACTTCAATTACTGGTCAAGGTTTTCAGTGAATTGGAAAGAGTATTTTATAGGTGTTTACTCAGAAGTTACTCACTAGCTTATTATACAGTGCGTTGAGCGAGTATTCCTAAACCCGGTTAATGATGTTTTTGAGATAAAAGTCAGAATTTTATAGAGAGATATAAATAAGTAAGCACTTACTCACGAATGTCTCACGTTAAAGCTTAAAACCATTACTGTGTATAGGTTGTAGAAGTTTTGATTCTGTTGCAAAGGGTGTAATTATTAATGATATCCTTTAAAAGTCTTGCTGTACAACGCTTTCAGCTATTTATTGCTTTGTATATAAGCTTTACTTTTGCGATCGCCACAACTTTGTGAGATTTTGCTTATCAATTACCCTGTTGGGAATATGGTTATATGTTTTTGAAAATGTATAACGATTTGTATAAGGAATTGTATAAGGAATTCACCCTAACTGTGGAGACTAGTCTGTGTTTTACTGGCTATGGATGTTGGTTGAAATAGTGAAATGAAAGGATTTAACTTAGATAACAATGATGTGGTTAAACTCGATTCTTCAGAGAACCCTGCTGAAACAACGACATCAACCCATAGCGAAGTTATACAGGCAATTTGGGCGGGGGTTCGCTATCGACTAAAGGAAGGGAAACGGATTAATGATCTTAGTAGTTTCAATCGAATTTTTTCCCACGGGGTGCGTGGGCAGGTGTTACGCCCCCATGGTGGTGGCTGGCAATCTGGGGTAGTTCGAGTCTGCTTAGAGTTTGTACCAGATGAACCAGAAGAGGATGAACTACAGGAAGTTGTGTTGCTTCCACCGTCTAAAGAAAAATCACCACTAGATGATCTAAGAGCCGAATTACTGAACAACGAATAGTTACCCGTCAATACATCTGGAATCATCTGTCATTAGCTACCTCTTCTAAAAAGAAATATTTCAATACTTTAAGGTATTAAAAAATTGTTTTCAGCAAGACGTTACTTTATCCAGCTAATTCCAGCCATTTTCATAATGTAGGGTAAGCAATTATGCTTACCCGTTTATTTTGAGATGGAAACTCAGTTGCTACTATTTCCCGACTAATCGCACATCCTTATAGCTAACGGGCGCTAGAACTGCTTTTTCTGGGTTCTTTTTAGCAGTCCCTTTTTTTACCTGAATCAGCTTTACCCCATAACCGGGGCATACTTCGCTAACCTCAAACTTCGCGCCTTTGACAAGTGGGGATATGAGATTATCGGAGATTATTTCTACCCAGTCCCCTGCATCTGGGTTGCGTTCAACTTCTGTTATGCCATTGGGTAGGGGAGTTTTTGGCGATAGGTTTGGTGGCACTTCAGAAAAAGTTTCAGTTTCAGCGGTAACAGCGGTAACAGATGGCTGTAACCCTTGTCCCATAGGTGTTACCGTAGGTGTTACCGTGGCGTTACCATGAACATCTGACGGTAACGTTTTTGGTGTATCTGTTACCGTTGGTTGGGTTACGGTAACGGGTCGGTAACACAACGGTAACGCTTGTCCTGTATGGCTTTCAGCTTCTGTTACCGTCGTTACTGTTAAATCCTCAACTTTTTTTAATTTCCATGCTTTGACGGTTTTCCCGTTTCTGCGTACAGAGTGGTTACTTGTATAATCAAGCCTAGTTAAAGCATCAGCAATAGGTTTCCAGTCACCTGACTTTAGAGCCTTACCATCCAACTCAGGATACAGGTGTGTGTATATTTCGGGTATAGTCACATATTCTTCAGAATCTTTTATCCAACCCACTACCCTACAGGCATCTTCTACCGCGTCATACAATGGATCAAAACTGGTGTATTTTTCATTGTTAGCAGCACTAGCTACCTGTTCATCTTCTGACAACTCATAAGAGTATCCAGATGCAAATAGATTGTATGCACAAGCCCAAATTAAATCACGGTACTCAATCAAGGATTTAAAATCAATTTTCCCTGGTATCTCTACAACCCAAAAACGAGTATGTCCTGTGGGGTCAAGTAGGATATCTTGCTTGTTTGTAGATGCAACTAAAATTGAGCTTCTTTGTAGCGTAACTGTTGTTCTACTATAGGGTAATACAAGTTTATCGAACGGGTCACTGATTACGGCTTTAAGGTTAGCTACATCTGTTTTTCTGTATACTTTATCGAATTCAGCTATCTCGTTAATCCATGCTGAATGCAAAGACATTAAATCATGCTTATCGGTAGTGCCTTTGTAGGAACTATTAAAGAATTTATCACCAGCTAACTCTCTCCAAAAACTAGATTTACCAGCGTCTTGTTTACCATAAAAAACACATACTCGTTTAAAGAAACAACCAGGTCTAAATACTCTATTGACAGCAGCTACCAAGGTTTTAGAGATAAAGGTTAGATGTAGTTTGTCCGTTACACCTGTTATCTCACTAAGCATTATACCGAGTTTAGATAATGCTGCTTCGGTATCCAAATTTGCGGCTTTATTCTTAACGGAATTCAGGTAATCTACAACTGGATGGTATGCGTTATTTCTAGCGACTTCTATCAGGTATTCAATGGCGTAAGTCTTTGCAAGTTCTATACCTGTTTCTTGACTTATATGGATGAATGAACTATCAAGATAGTATTCTTTACCATCCTTTTCTATCTCGTTTGTCATCTCATTTAGTCTGATACGATTGCCGTAATATTCAGATAGTTCAGCAACTATATCTGCATGAGTTTTTTTATTGCTGTTAGATGATTGCTTTCTAGTTTTTGGTTTATCACCAAACTCATCAATATAAGCATCCAGGGTGTAAGCTTTTTCGAGTATTGCCCTAAATGCTTCTATGCCATTTTGGGAGATAAAATCATCCATGCCTTTACCTTGTTCGGGTTGCCATAATCCAGTTATTACTTTAACTGTACAACCCATGCCGACAAGAATCTTAGCTAATTCAATTGTCGATTTATGTACATCTGAATTAGTAGCACAATCAGCGTCATAACCTATAATGAAGTTTCTTACTCTAGAGTCATATATGGCTTGTAGTGTAGGTACTAGCTTTTTGTTGCCATTATCGTCACGGGTCAAGCTATTCCAGATACCAGTAGAACCGACTGTAAATATACCCTCACTACATCCTTTGATTGCTTTCTTAAATCCTTCTGTGATTAAAACAAACTCATCTAATGAATTTTCACCAGTAAATAATCCATCTGAAAACTTTTCATCATAGCGTTGACCGTCAGGACAATATGGAATATAAGCATCCGGTTTGCTACCGAATTGGGATTTATATCTAAGCTTCTTACCTTTAGCATCTGGCTTGGGGTCATCGAATCTTAACTGAGGATGATTACCTTTGTGTCCTATCACCCATGCTTTCTTTTTGTCATCTCGAATCGCGTTAGCTTCTATCCATTCAGATGGTATATCCCATTCACGTGAAGCGCCGGCTACTGTGGTGATGTCGTTGCTATCTATTGTTAATGCCATCGTTTTGTTTTCCTATCATTTTTGTTGGGTGGATAGGAAACAGCGCGTTTAGTATGATAAGATTAGTCCATCCTAATAGGAATCCTAATAGGATTTGTAATAGGATTTGTAATAGGATTTGTAATAGAACTGGCATAAAACACCAGCTACTATTAATCTCAAAAGATGGTTGGTAAAAGGTTCGCTTTGTGATAAGATACCACTTAGTAACCATTACAAATCATTTAAACGCGTCGCTGTTTCCTAGCGTCTAGTTCAAAAACAAACTTGGCAGGATGGTTTGAACTTGACAACTTAAAGATTAGAATATCACGCTATCACTTCAGACGGCGTGATATTTGCTTTTATGGCTATTCCTCCTCACTACTTGCATAAATACCCTTGATATCAATTCCCAAGCCATCAATACGTTCTCTGATTGACGCTGTAAGCTTTCTCGCTTGTTCGTAGCGTGGTGATGTTTTTTTGGCTTCACAAGTTGCCTCCCACGTTCCAATCTCAATATCTAGCTCAATTAAGAAAGCGTACAAATCATCAAGTTTTCCAGCGATAGGTACAGGAATCCATTTTTGTACCGTATCAGCACCATATTTTTTACTTCTACCACCACCGGGGTTACGCTTTCCGGTTTTAGGTATTCCTCTGGGCATAGTTTTAGATCCAAATAATGTTTTTATGATCGCCGCAACATCCTGGTTATTGAGTAGAGATCATCAAATCGCTCAAATACCCTCTGCGTCTTGGTTATCTTATTAATATCATATTAATAAGATAAGAGTAAAGAGTATGAATGTACTATTTTGTTATTGTTGTGACGAAATAAGATGTATAAGGACTCATGGCAACTGCTATCTTCGCAGGATTTTAGTAGATACAAAAACCTAGTTATAGCTATCTAGTTTAATGCTTTGTCTATAAGGAAAAGCGATCTAGAAGATACTTGTCAGGTTGAGTAGATATAG
>NZ_JAYGHA010000050.1:0-5021 GCF_034931405.1 Anabaena sp. UHCC 0451
ATTAAAGGCATTATTGGCTTACCTCCTAATCTATTTTATGGAACTGGGATTCCTGCTTGTATTATTGTCATAGATAAAGAAAATGCGGAAAATCGTCAAAGCATTTTTATGATTGATGCGAGTAAGGCTTATGTGAAAGATGGCAATAAAAACCGTTTGCGGGAACAGGATATCCATAAAATTGTGGATGTTTTTAATAAACAGCTAGAAGTTCCCAAATATGCTCGTATGGTATCTTTTCAGGAAATTCAAGACAATGATTATAACTTGAATATTCCCCGCTATATTGACTCTCAAGAAGAGGAAGATATTCAGGACATTGAAGCGCATTTGTTGGGAGGAATACCAAAGCGCGATATTGCAGCATTACAGGATTATTGGCAAGTTTACCCCAGTCTGGAACAAGATTTATTTGCACCGACAAATCGGGGAGGATATCAACAGTTAAAAATTGCGGTGTCTGAGGTGAAAACCTGCATTTTTAATCATCCTGAATTTAGGCAATATAGTGGAGAAATTCAAGCGGTTTTTGCAAGTTGGGAAAATAAACACACACCTTTATTAAAAGCTATCCAACCAGGAGATAAACCCAAGGAAATTATTTACACTCTATCGGAAGATTTGTTAACAGCATTTGCAGATAAAAACCTGATTGATAAGTATGACGTTTATCAGCATTTGATGACATATTGGCTGGAAACAATGAAGGATGATATTTATATTTTAGTGGAAGATGGTTGGCAAGCTGAAACAACAGCTATCACGAATAAAAAAGGTGCAACTATAGATTTTGTCTGTGAATTGATTCCTGAAAATTTGATGATTAACCGCTATTTTCTCACGGAACAGGGGAAAATTGCCCAGTTGGAAACGCAAAAGGATGACATTATCCGACAACAGGAAGAAATACAAGAAGAATATGGTGGAGAAGAGGGTTTATTAAGTGAAGTGACTAATGACAGTGGGAAAGTTACCAAGACTAATATTAATGTGAGAATTAAGGAAATTCAGAAAAATCCCCTTTTTGCAGATGCGGATGAGTTAAAGGTGTTAAAAAGTTATTTGAAATTGATTGAAGCGGAGGCAGAAATTAGTAAACAAATTAAGGATATAACTCTATCTTTACATAATCAGGTGATTAAAAAATATGGGGAATTAACGGAGGAGGAAGTTAAAACTCTGGTGGTTAATGATAAATGGATGACAACGTTAAAACAGGGGATAATTGCCGAAATGGATCGGATTTCTCAACGGTTGACGCAACGAATTAAGGAGTTGGGGGAACGTTATGATCTGCCTTTATCTGTGTTGACTTCTGAGGTGGAGATTTTGACTAGGAAGGTTGAGGGACATTTGCAAAATATGGGGATGGTTTGGTAATGGAAATTAATATTAAGGATGGTTATAAAATTAGTGAATTGGGGGTTATTCCTGATGATTGGGAAGTTAAGAAATTGGGAGATATTGGAAAATTTAAGAATGGTATTAATAAAGGAAAGGAAGATTTCGGTTTTGGATATCCATTTGTAAATCTTTTAGATATTTTTGGACATACAAAATTATCAAATACGTTATTATTGGGATTGGTAAATTCTAATCAACAAGAAAGAAATGACTACGATTTAAGAAAAGGAGATATTTTATTTGTTCGTTCTTCTGTAAAACCTGAAGGGGTTGGACTAACTTCTGTTGTAATAAAAGACTTATATAATTCAGTTTATAGTGGTTTCTTAATTAGATTTAGAGATTTTGATTTACTAGATTTAGGCTATAAAGAATATTGTTTTTACGAGGAAGGTTTTAGAAAAAGATTAATTGATAACAGTACAGTTAGTGCAAATACAAATATAAATCAAGAAGCTTTAAAAAATCTGCAAGTTATCCTTCCCCCGCTTTCTGAACAAAAGGCGATCGCTCACGCACTGAGTGATGTAGATAACTTAATTACAGCCATAGATCAACTTATTACCAAAAAGCGTAACATCAAACAGGGGACAATGCAGCAACTCCTCACAGGTAAAAAACGCTTACCTGGTTTTAGCGGTAAGTGGGAAATGAAGAAATTGGGGGATATTGGAAAATTTAAGAATGGTATCAACAAAGGAAAGGAAGACTTTGGTTTTGGATATCCATTTGTAAATCTTTTAGATATTTTTGGACAAACAAGATTATCAAATAATTTATCATTAGGATTGGTAAATTCTAGCCAAAAAGAAAGAAATGACTATGATTTAATAAAAGGAGATATTTTATTTGTTCGTTCTTCTGTTAAACCTGAAGGAGTTGGACTTACTTCCGTTGTACTAGAAGACTTAAATAATTCAGTTTATAGTGGTTTCTTAATTAGGTTTAGAGACTTCGATTTATTAGATTTAGGATACAAACAATATTGTTTTTATGAAGAAGGTTTTAGAAAAGAAATTATTGATAGTAGTACAGTTAGTGCAAACACAAATATAAATCAAGATGCTTTAAAAAATCTGGAAATTAAATTTCCCCCAACCATAGAAGAACAAAAAGCCATATCTGAAATACTCAGCGACATAGATAAAGAAATAGAAGCATTAGAAAAAAACCGCGACAAATACAAAGCGATAAAACAGGGAATGATGCAAGAACTGTTAACAGGAAAAACGAGAATTCAGATCCCCGACTTCTTTTGTTAACTTATTTTTAAGTATAATTTTAATTACAGAAGTCGGGGATCTTAGGCCTAATTATATCATCTTCCTTTGCGACTTTGCTCCTTTGCGACCTTGCGCGAAACCTATATAGGGGTAGGGGTAAAACGCAATGCTAAACCCCTACAATATCGGATTATTGACGATTATTGTATAAAGAGGAAAAAATGACACCAATGGAAAATATTACTTTAGCCTTAAAATTTTTATCTTATTTACCAGTAGAAGCTTACACAGCATTAAAACATATAGATGCAACAGCTTCATCTGAAGATTGGCAAAAAATCACCCACCAAATAGCACGCACCTTAATAAATATTCAATATGAAATAGCTCACCGTCAAATTATAGAACATATCAAAGTAGATAATTTAGATCAGCTAGAATCTGATGATGACATATTAGCGGCTGCTTTGGAACTTACATCTCAATCATCACCATGACAATTAAAAATCTGGCATAATTACAGGAATGATTTGATTGCGATGTTTACGATAAATGATAAAATCACTATCTAATGTCAGTATTGCAGAATTTGTATAAATTTCAGACATTCTCACTAAACAAGCATCTGCTAACGACATAGGTACAGATTCATAACGCTGCATTAACATTTCCACTGCTTCAATTTCTTGATCTAAACAAAAAGAAATATCAATATATCCCTGTCTAACTAATTCTAAAGCTTTATCTCGTCCTGAATGAACTCTTTGTAATAAAAAGCAAACTTCAGTTAAAACAGCTTCACAAGTCAACAAAGGATATTCAATATTTGTGAGTGAATTTACAGCCCAATCATGAAATTTGTCCCTAGACATCAGAAAAGCTACTAAAACTCCTGTATCTATAATTATACCTTTCTGCACTATTTACCGAACCCTTCCATATATTTGGAATTATAAGATAAATCTTCCAAATTACTATCTAAACAACCTATAAATTCTTGTGCAACTTCTGCAAAAGAAACTTGTTTTTCTGGCAGGTTTTCATCTGCTGCATTTAAACCAATATTTTCCGCTTTAAATTCTAAAAACTCCACAAATTTGATCACCTCATTTCGTTGTTCAACAGGTAATTTTTTAATTTTAGCAATTGCCATTTCTAAACTGATCATTGATTTTGTTCTCCTGTAAATTTTCAGTTATGTTTTTATGGTTTGCTCAATTAGTTAATTACCTTAAATAATAACATATAAGATATTATTTGCATCTTTACGTAAAAATACCATTACACCAATAAACTCATACAAAGTAAAATATCTAAACGATTAACAACCATCATTAACAAAGAATAACGTAATGAGTCAAGTCGGACAACCAGAACGCGCAACCCAAAACCGCGTAGTGCAACTATTCCAGCAACAACTAGATTATAAATACTTAGGAAATTGGCACAAACGCGAGAATAACAGCAACGTTGAAACCGACCTACTCACCGCATTTTTACGCGATACCCAAAAATATGATCAAGACATCATCACCAAAGCCCTTCACGAACTAAATAAACTCACCACAGACACAACCCCAAACCTCTACAACATCAATAAAGAAATTTATGGCTTATTGCGTTACGGTATCAACATCAAACCAGAAGCAGGTGAAAAAACTCAAAGCGTTTACCTGATAAACTGGCAAGAACCTTTAAAAAACAACTTTTACATCGCCGAAGAAGTCAGCATCAAAGGCGAAAATAATAAACGACCAGATATAGTTTTATACATTAATGGCATCGCGTTAGCAGTTCTCGAACTCAAAAGCAGCACCGTACCCGTTTCTGAAGCTATCCGTCAAAACCTAGATAATCAAGAATCATTATTTATTAAATCCTTTTTTAACACAATTCAATTAGTCGCAGCAGGTAACGACACCCAAGGACTACGTTATGGAACAACAAAAACCTCAGAAAAATATTATTTAACTTGGAAAGAGGACAGTCATCAACATATCACAGAACTTTTAGATAAACACCTGCTACAACTGTGCGAAAAACACCGCTTTCTCGACATCATTTATAACTTTATCCTCTTTGATGTTGGTATCAAAAAACTCTGTCGTTCTCACCAATATCTAGGCATAAAAGCCGCCCAAGACCACATAAACCGCCAAGAAGGTGGCATAATTTGGCACACTCAAGGTAGTGGAAAAAGCTTAACAATGGTCTGGTTAACCAAATGGATTCGGGAATTTAATCCTAATGCCCGTGTCTTAATTATCACCGACCGCGAAGAACTCGACGACCAAATCGAAGGCGTTTTTTTAGGTGTCAATGAAAACATCTACCGCACCCAAAGCGGACAAGATTTAATTACCCAACTCCAAAAAACCACACCCCCATTAATTT